>JBEBGP010000100.1:0-2133 GCA_040081045.1 Candidatus Nitrotoga sp. | reverse complement strand
GTCATGTTGATGCCCTTTTGTCGAGATATCCTAAAGATATCTTTTCGGGATGCCCGTGTCAATCTTGACGGTAAGTAGTGCTTGATTGTAATCCTCGGCTGTCTCTATAGCAGCGCAGGTTTTTAGGGGTAGTTTTCACCACGAAGATTTGCGCGGAATCGTAGTTTTTTGCGCAAGCGTGGGGCAAAGCGGGCATTTTCCCTGAAATCTTCGCACCCCAATGCTATCGGGTCTGCACCCCGAAAAAAATCTTCATCCAGCTCGAAATTCTGTGCACCGTTTCCCTGCTAGTACGTTCTGAGGGAATTGCCAGCAGTTCCAAGGGCTGATGGGTTGATCGGGGAGGAAGACCATGCGCGTAGTGCAGAACATACAGATGCAAATCGGTGAGGTGGATGTTTCGAAGATCAAATTCGACCTCCAATCACGCGACGACATACCGAAGATATTAAGAGGGTTGCAGCATCTGTATATCGACCTGGCGCTGCGCACCCAGCTATTTGCATTGCTCGAAGAGCACATAGCACCGAAGGTCGATAAACGTAATGGCCGTCCCGGCATGACGCTATGGCGGATTTTTGTGTGCGGTGTCGTCAGGCTGGATTTGAATGCCGACTACGACCGGCTGCATGAACTGGTCAACCACCACGATACGCTGCGCGAGATGCTCGGGCACGGTGGGTTTGACGATTACCAATACCATTATCAGACGCTCAAAGACAACGTGAGCCTGTTCACGCCGGAACTGCTGGGCAAGATCAATCAAATGGTCGTGGATGCTGGCCATGTTTTGCTCAAAAAAAAAGAAAGCGAAGCGCTGCATGGGCGGTGCGATTCCTTTGTGGTTGAGACGAAGGTGCATTTTCCGACGGACATCAACCTGCTGTTCGACGCGATGCGCAAGATCATCACGCTCACGGGACGGTGGTGCGAGTTGAAGGCGATCAGTGATTGGCGGCAGCACCAGCACAATGTGCGGCATCTGAAGCGGCTCATGCGCCGCGCGCAAAACACCCGGCGCAGCAAAGCGAAGTCGGAAGAACAGAAGCACAAAAACGAGGCGCTCACCCAAGATGCCTATCAAGTCTATCTGGATGCCGCTGAGCGCTACCTGAGCAAAGCCCAGGCCACCCTGACCCAGCTCGAAGCCATCGGCGCCGATGAATACGATGTTCTGCGCAAGCTTCAGATCGAAGGGTTCATGAAACACGCGATACGTCAAATCGACCAAACGAGGCGCCGTGTTATTTCCGGAGAAGTCATCCCGCATGCGGACAAAGTGTTCTCGATCTTTGAGCCGCACACGGAATGGATCAGTAAAGGCAAGGCTGGCGTTCCGGTGGAGTTGGGGCTGAAGGTCTGCATCTTGGAAGACCAGTATCAGTTCATCTTGCATCATGAGGTGATGCAACAGAAGACCGACGATCAGGTGGCGGTGTCGATGGTGGCGCAAGCGAAAAAGCGCTTCCCGGGGTTAAGCGCCTGCAGTTTCGACAAGGGGTTTCACTCACCGGGCAATCAGGACGCATTGAAAGAGCATCTGGATCTGGTGGCGCTGCCCAGGAAAGGCAAGCTATCGCAGAGTGCGCAGGCCGCAGAGCAAACGCCCGCGTTTATCAAAGCGCGGCGCGCGCACTCGGCGGTTGAATCGGCGATCAATGCGCTGGAAGTGCATGGGCTGGACATGTGCCCGGATCATGGCATCGACGGATTCAGGCGCTACGTGGCATTCGCGGTAGTGGCCAGAAACATTCACCGCATCGGCGCCATTCTATGGCAGCAGGAACAAAAGCGGAAAAAGCGGAAAAAGAAATGCTCGAATCGGGCGCCGCCCGCAAAGCGCGCGGCTTAAGAAACAGACACGAGATACTTACCTTTTGTCATGATCGCGGGGATCATGAGAATTCGCTCGTCCAAAAAATGACAAAATGCAGGTTGTCAGCGTAGCAAACGTAAAAACTGCCGCTGCTTCATTTGAAAACACGAAATTTAGAGGTTCCATTCATAATTCAAATGGCATATTCTTCTGAAATCTCAGGGTTTTCGGTCGAGCACTAAATATTCCAGCGGCAAGGGCCTGAGGTGCCAGAACTGGCGGTGAGGCGGGTCTAACTGGCGAAGCACCAGTAAGGG
>JBEBGP010000268.1:0-8359 GCA_040081045.1 Candidatus Nitrotoga sp. | reverse complement strand
CAGCCTTGGGATTTTTGGCAGGCTCGACCAGCAAAATTTGATCGCAGCCCACCCCGATATGCCGATTTGCCAAAAATCGCAATTGCTCGGGCACAAGTTTTATATCCTGACGCACGCCATCCAGCACAATGAAGTCGTTGCTTGTGCCGTGCATTTTAGTAAAGCGTAATATCATATGTTTAGGCCTGACGAAACCAAAGCAGATTCAATCTCAACAACTTGAGCGGTTCAGGGTGAAGATTATCACGACGATGATTAAAACGATATTCAGTTTCTTTCAGGTGCAAATAGAACTAACTTGGTGGTGATAGGTGGATTTGAACCACCGACCTCAGCGTTATGAGTGCTGCGCTCTAACCACCTGAGCTATATCACCGGAAGATTGGTAGCCAGAAATGTTTTACGGGCGATTACTTTCTGGATTATTACTTTTTGGCAATCGTGAAATCACCATGAGGAGCGCGGCATTTTCCAGATTTAGTGCCTTCTTGTCAATGTTGCAGCGTTCTTGCTTGTTGTGAGGCAGGGTTAATTGCAGGCAATCGTTTTTAACTCGCTTCCGAAAAAATCTTTGTGCAGTTTGCGAACTTTTGCGGCACTTACTTTATCCATATTCTTCAAAATGAATGTGGTGATTTTAATGTTATTGGCCAGTTCGCCTACAACCGCGCTTTGTACACCCTTGCGTCGCAACTCGGCGTGATATCTGTGCGCAGCCTCTTCGGTTTTAAATAACCCCAGTGAAATGGCATGTTGCCAGCGCCCAGGATCTTGTACAACATAAATATCACGTACCCCGGCTTTTTTAAATCGCACCACTTTTTTATTGGCAGCATCTCTGCTTTCAAGCGGTGGCACATGCACCCAGTAGCTGTTGGCAGTGTTGGTTTGATGCTGTATCAGACCTTCACTCAATTTCAATTTATCCAAAGCTGCGTTGGCACGATTGAGCTCCATGCCGGAAAATTTACCCCACTCCAGACACTGTTTATTGGCGGTTTTAGCCCGGGTCGCGGGCGTGGAAAGTGGCACTGAAATAGGCGATTGTGTTTCAGGAGAAATGGGGGGCGATGCGATAATTTGAGCAGGTGGTATGCTGGAAGCCCGGTTGACTGATTGCGTGGGTGCGGATGCCGGTACAGGCCGAGTAACAGGTTGCACGGGTTGAGCAACAGGCTGTGTGGCCAGTGCCGCAGAAGCTGCCGCGTTTGGCGAGACCACGGATGCTGCGGACAACTCTGCTGTCGACGGTGCGGGAGGGGACGACACGGGCACAGTCGGCAGCATTTGCAGCACAGCGGAAGCATCCAGCAATTTTATTTTTTCAACATTAAATCCGGGCTGATTTTGCACGGAATTGTTCGCCGTAGTTAACAAGCTACCCCATTGGAAAAATGCAAAAATTCCGACATTCACCAACAATAGCAACCAGAATAACCATCTCATGATGCTATCCAATCCTGTCCGATAACTTGCAAACCGCGCAGCACCAAATCTGGAACATGCGCCGTCTCCAGGTTAGCCAGATGGGGTTGAATAAGGTGCGCCGCACCACCGCTCAACAAACAGAGCGGCAACGAATATTGAGCTGCGCATTCAGGATGATTTGCTATTCTATCCGTATGGCTTGTCTGAGCATCAATATATTTCACCAGCATGGCATATTGTTGTTGAATCGCCCCCAGCGTGGCGCGCATCGCCCCGCTGTGTATTGCATCAGCGGTGTTTTGCGGAAAATTGTGCAGGCTGCCGCTCACTTCAAATAGTTGTGCGGTACGTTGTGTCAAGCTGTGTTGCATCATTTCTACGCCTGGCAGAATCAACCCGCCCAGAAATATTCCGCCTCCGGAAGAGTTGCTGTCAACGACCAGTGTATCCACCGTGGTTGCGGTGCCGCAATTAATCACCAAACATGCGCGGCGCTGTTGCTGCCATGCCGCGATTAGTGCCGCCCAGCGATCACTGCCCAGCTGGGCAGGCTGTTGATAAGTATTTAGCACGCCGCATTGCTGCTGCTGGGCGGTAACAAATTTAATATTGCATGACCATGCGGCACACGCATCCTGCAAAATTTGCGTCATTTCATCGCCTGCCACATTTGATATTATTACGCGGTCTGGCGGTGTTAATCCTGCAAATATTTCGCGTGTAACCTGCCCGTTGTTGAGCACATTGTGATTCGACCATGCGTCCGTTTTCAGGCCCTTGTTAAACCTGGCCAGGACCCATTTGAGGCGGCTGTTACCAGCATCAATCAATAGCATGGTCATAAGCCATTCGTCTTTATTTGTCGACTTGTTTTTATTGTATGTTTATTTGCCGGTGCGGGATTGATTGTGCCCGCATCAGCATTCCTGCTGTTATCTTTTGAGGAATTAATTTCTCCGGTATTAATTTCTCCGGCATTTATGATTTGCATACCCCGCATTGTTTCCAAAATCAGCGCACCGTCATCTGTCACACCTCGCGCAATACCCTTCACCCGACTGCCATCAGGCATGGCCAGGGTAACCTTTTGTCCCTGCAAGGCGTGATACTTCTCCCATTCCTTATGAAATGCGACAAAACCCTGCGTGGCAAATTGCTGTAACACCTCCTCCAATTCTGCCAACAACGCCGCCAGCAGGAAGTTGCGCTCCGGTACGTGCTCGACTAAATCGGCCAAGCCGATAACGGGTTGCTCGATTTGCGTCAAAAAAATTTTCGGAGCGGTAATATTTAAACCAATACCGATCACCACTGCACTGGGTCCCAGCATGTCACCCTGTGCCTCCAGCAAGACTCCACCCAGCTTGGCTGTTTTTGATAAACCATCATTTGGCTTTGATAAAATATCATTCGGCCATTTGAGTTGCGCCCCATAAGCGCCACATTTATGCAGGACACGAACAAGTGCCACCCCTATCGCCAAACTCAGTCCAGACAAGCCGGACAAACCGCATTCAAAACGCCACAATAAAGAAAAGGTGAGCGCGTTGCCCAACCCCGAATACCATTTGCGCCCCAATCTTCCGCGCCCGCTATCTTGCCATTCTGCGGCGATCACACTGCCACTGGATGCGCCTTGCATGGCACGCTGCAATAAAAGCGTATTGGTCGATGGAAGGTTGTCGCATATTTCAATTTGCATTGAGGCGGCAATTTTTTCACCTGTTTGTTGCCTCAAGTTGTGCCGCACAATGTCAGCGCTTAACCATTGCGGTGGATTTGGCAAACAATACCCTTTGCCGCGCACACTGTACAAAACCAAGCCCAATTGGTCGACCTCGCGCAACGCATTGTTCACGCTGGCGCGCGACACTCCCAATCGTTGTGCCAATATTTCGCCGGAATGGAATTTACCATCCACCAGCAGGCGCAGCACAGTAAACGTCAGCGGGTTTGTAATGCCATGCAAACCAACTTGACCGTTCATTTGGACAAAGTTCTGGTCTGCGGCTTGGCAGATGCGGCGGGGGTTTCGGTGTGCTGGATAAAAGCCAGAATTTCATCCTTGCGGCTGAGCGCATCCTTATACCCGAGCTCGATCATCGCGTTGCAGAAATTCTGTTCAAATAATAAATAGCTGACCAAGTTCGCGCCGCTCTCCCGCATCCCACCGATGAAGCGCAGTAAAAAACGGATAGCCCGTGGCAGGTTTTTGGCAAAGCGTTCAGCAATTTTATCAATGGACTGACTCGGCTCGATCACCAGCTCGTCCACGTGATACATGCCGGATGCCTTCCTCGCCTCCTCGGATAAATGGGCAACGGTGCGATTGATACGGTGCAAGCGTTCGATGTCCACTTCCATGCTATCAAGGAAAATACTGTTCATCACATGACCCGCGATTTGCGCCATCGAGGGATAACTCACCTCATTTGAACGTTTAACACTGGCATCCTTGCATTGGCCAACCCCTATAATCAATATACGGGTTGCCCCCAAATGCAATGCCTCACTAATTGGCGCGATTTGACGCATGGAGCCATCACCGAAATATTCACGGTTAATACGCACAGCGGGAAATACAAATGGGATGGCAGACGAGGCCAATAAATGCCTGGTATCAATGCGGGTTGGAATGCCGACACGCCGGGCGCGCACCCAGGGGCGTATGCTTTTCACCCCCTGATAGAACGTAACCGAATGCCCCGAAGCGTAGCCGGAAGCAGTAACGCTCAAGGCGTGTACCAGCCCGCCAGTGATATGCTCCTGCAACTTGCCCACTGGCAGGGTATCGTGCAGCAATTTGACCAGGGGTGAATTATCCAGCAATGAAATGTGGCTGAACCTGTTGCGACCGATACTGCTGAAAATAATCCCGATTAACCACAACGCCGTGTTTTTCAACACGCCAGGCCAGTCTGTTCGATAAATCTGGTTGGTGTGTGAATTGCGCCAGAGACTCATGAGGTACTGCACACCTTTACGGAAGCTGTCGGCATTGACAGCCAGGGTTATCGCATTCAACGAGCCTGCCGAGGTGCCGCAGATCACAGGGAATGGGTTTTTCGCATGGCGCGGTAAAAATTCGGCCATGGCCTTTAATACGCCAACCTGATAAGCAGCACGAGCGCCGCCTCCAGTCAGAATCAAGCCCAATTTTTGCGGTACGGTCTTCACAGCTGGCCTTGTTTGGTGACTTATAGTTTGGTCAGTAAAATTTTATACATGATCTCGTACCACTTCGGCATGTACCGTTTCCAGTGCATCTTTTAAAGACTCTTCAGATAAATCATTCACACTGGTCGAAAGCAAATCGGCTGCCTCTATAGCTTTCACCGGCAAATCTTCACTGTCCATGTTGGCCACAAATACAGCCGCAGCACCAACTACTTTGAGCAGACTGGTGCGTTCACTTATCAACATTTCCAACTCCTTGCGCAACATGTTGGCTTCCTGTTTGTGCTGTTTATCCGAACTCATATCTGGCATATCAACCCTCATCAAAAAGTACAGCAAAAAGAAAATCTTCAGCATGAATTATACCTGACCGAACATTTCGTTCTAATGAGTCAGCCATAGTTTTTCCAGCCTTTTTACGGAAATAATAATGGCAGTTTTTAGTTCCTGCGCGAAGAGCGATACTCTTAATTCCTGAAGCAGCCAGCCAAAATCTTCCCAGCGTTCATCGCCGTTAATTTTTTGCGCGGCACCCTTGCGCTGCCATGCCTGCAACAAATTTTGCATTTGCGCAAATTGCCTGGCATCACGTGCCGAGTCCGTACGCAATTTATCCAGACGCACATTAATCGCTTTCAGATAACGCGGCATGTGCTGCAGATGCTCGTAAGCTGTGCGCGCAATAAATTCTTTACGCAGCAACCAGACACACTGCTCACGTATATCCTGTGCGGCTTGAGTGTGAATTTTGGCAGCGGCCAGATTTTTTTGCACCTGCTGATACTCGCTTAGAATGGTATCCACCAGGCGGGTAATTTCCTGCGCGACTAAATTCAAGCGACTCTTGGCTGCCGTGCAACACGCACTAAATTCAGCATCATTACGCGGCCACGGCTCGCTCAAACAACAGCGCTCGAATGTGACGGCCAAAATTTGATTTTGCAAATCCTGTTGGCTGCCCAATGAAATAAATTTCATAGCCAATGCGCCGGGGATATTCTTCTCCAAATATTTAACCTGCTCCTTCAGGGCCAGCATGAACAGGCGACGCAGGCCAACACGGTGAACAGCCTTGGCCTCTGCCCGCGTATCAAACGCACACAGCGACACCCCTGTGCCATTATCAACCAGGGCATTAAACACGGTGACTGCTTGCCCGGCACGCACATGCTGCGATGTTTCCTGAAACTCCGAAAAGCTCCAGCTGGTAAAGTGTGTTACTGCCGCCGCCTCTTTTTTCACCAGCAACGGAGCCAGTTTTGGCGCCAGCTGCTCGCGCAATTGCAAAAGGTTGCGCGATATACCAAGCTGCTGTCCATATTCATCCATCACATGAAAATTCATCAGCAAATGAACTGGCAATTGCTCCACGCGAAAAGCATCGGGTGGCACATCAAGTTGATTCAGGCTGCGTATATATTTGGTTAATGCCTGCAACAACGGGGTGTCGGATGGTACCACTGTGCGGCAAAATTGCGCGGCGAATTCGGGGATGGGCACGAGATGGCGGCGCAATTTTTGCGGCAAGGTTTTCACCAACTGCGTGATTTTTTCTGCCCGTATACCCGGCACCAGGTATTCGCAGTGCGGTGCAGACACTTGATTCAACAATGCCAGTGGTATGTTCAAGGTCACGCCATCATCACTTTTACCGGGCGCGAAATTGTAGGTCAGCGAGAAATTGACATGGTTCATCAGTATCTGCGGCGGGAATTGATCGGTAGTGATACCGGCCGCTTCATGCCGCATTAAATCATCGCGCTGTAGAAACAATAAACGCGGATTGGCACGTTCCGCCTCTTTGCGCCATGCCTCAAAAGTTGCGCCATTGTGAACAGGATGGCCAGAGAATTGTGCGGGAATGCGGCTGTCGTAAAATGCAAAAATTAATTCTTCGTCAACCAGCACATCCGGGCGACGTGCTTTGTGTTCCAATGCTTCGATGTCATGGATGAGTTTCTGGTTGTGCGCAAAAAATGCGGCTGTTGTGTGAAATTCGCCCGCCACCAAAGCCTGCCGAATAAATATGGCGCGTGACTCTGCCGCATGCATCGGCCCGTAATGCACGCGCTTTTTTGGGTGGATGAGCAAGCCGTATAAGGTGCTGCGCTCAAACGCCACCACCTGCGCCGCCTTTTTTTCCCAATGCGGATCGAAATAATGCCGTTTGATCAAATGCGCACCGACTTCCTCCAGCCACTCCGGCTCGATACGCGCCACACAGCGTGCATACAACCTGGTCGTCTCCACCAACTCGGCGGCCACTACCCACTTGCCGCCCTTTTTGGCCAGCACGGAGTTGGCCAAAATGTGAAATTTTATCTCGCGTGCGCCCAAATAATACGCTTCACGATCCACTCCCTTGCAACCAATATTACCCAGCAATCCGCACAACAAAGCCTTGTGTACCTCCACATACGCGGCAGGCACTTCATTTAAGCGCAAGCCCATTTCCACCATTTGCGCGTGAAGTTGCTGATACAAATCGTGCCATTCGCGCAAACGCAGGGCGGACAAAAAATTCGCATGGCATTCCTGCGCCCACAAACGATTGCTTTTTTTATGTTTGATCGCTCCCTGAAACCATGTCCACAATTTTATGTAGGATAAAAAATCCGAACGTTCATCATTAAATCGCTGATGTGCCGCATCCGCTGCCTCGCGACGTTCTGTGGGGCGGTCGCGCGGGTCTTGCAGTGACAGCGCGCTGGCAATAATCAGAATTTCCTGCAAACAATTAAATTGGCGACCCGCCAACAGCAGGCGTGCGATTTTTGGATCCAGCGGTAATTTCGCCAACTCATACCCCAGCGCAGTGAGTTGATGTGTTTGGCGACCCTGGCCATGCCCATCAGGCGCGACCGAATGCTGCTCCTTGATCGCCCCCAACTCGATCAATAGTTGATAGCCGTCGGCAATCGAGCGCGAACTGGGCGCTTCGATAAACGGAAATTTGTCCACGCTGCCCAAATTGAGCGCGCTCATACGCAAAATAACTGTGGCCAATGACACGCGAAAAATTTCAGCATCGGTATATTCCGCACGCATTAAAAAATCAGTCTCATCATACAAACGCACGCAGATGCCGCTCATCACCCGACCGCAACGCCCGGCCCGTTGATTGGCTGCCGCACGGGAAATTTTTTCGACGCGCAACTGTTCGACTTTCTGTCGAATGCTGTAGCGGTTAATGCGCGCCAATCCACTGTCAATTACATACGCGATGCCTGGCACGGTGAGCGACGTTTCTGCCACATTGGTCGCCAGCACCACACGACGCACACCGGCTGAAGGCTTGAAAATTCGATCCTGTTCTGCCATCGACAGGCGTGAAAACAACGGCAGAATCTCCAGCGTGCCATGCGGCATTTTGCGCAGTGCTTCGGCCGTCTCACGGATCTCGCGTTCACCCGGTAAAAATACCAACACATCACCGCGCAATCCGCCGACACTTAATTCACCTAATGTCGCACAGATTGCATCAGCTAGCGTCAAACTTTCGTTCAGTTTGTCGGCTGAAGGCTTGCCGGTATTTTGCTGTGAAGCTTCAATTTCGGGATGGAGAGGCCGATAGCGCACTTCTACCGGATAGCTGCGTCCGGTTACCTGAATAATTGGCGGCGGCACGTGTCCATTTGCAAAGTGCTGCGCGAAACGCTCGGCATCCAACGTGGCCGAGGTGATAATTAATTTAAGATCAGCGCGACGCGGTAATAATTGCTTAAAATAGCCCAGCAAAAAATCGATGTTCAGC
>JBEBGP010000119.1:0-2140 GCA_040081045.1 Candidatus Nitrotoga sp. | reverse complement strand
ACGCCAAACTGTCCGATTAAATTCGCATCCTTCTGTTGATCACCGGACAGCCGCGAGAAAAATTCGCGCGTACCAGATTTCGCAATCGTACCCAGATTATTGATCACCTCTTCACGGCTCATGCCGATACCGTTGTCGCTCACTGTTAATGTGCGCGCCGTTTTATCGAAACTAATGTTGATTTCAAGCCCGGCCTGATCTTCCATCAAAGCCGCATTATGCAAAGCCTCAAAACGTAATTTATCGCACGCATCCGAAGCGTTGGATATCAACTCGCGCAGGAAAATTTCTCGGTTGGAATACAGCGAATGAATCATTAATTGCAGCAGTTGTTTTACTTCGGCTTGAAAACCCAATGTTTCGCGGTTAGCAGCTGTTTCGGTGTGTGTGGCAGTATCACTCATTACATTCTCCATAAATTAAATTATAGTTACACGGTAGGCTGGTAGATGGGGGTAGGCTACCCAACTTTCAAGATGCCATTGATTTTTTATTTCGAATCATTGGTTACTCGCACCGCACCCGGAGCACCCCATGCCCACGCGAAACCAATGCCTATTATCCACCCGGAGCGCGCCGAACCAGCAGATTATGGCGGTTGGCGGAATTAATCAATAATTCCAGCCCATTCTAACCGCGCAAAAAACATCCACAAATCGGGCATAAGCTTATGAGCTACAGACAATTTCGAGTGCCGCGCGCTGGTAGTGGATGCTGTGCAAGCAGATTAATCCCATTTGATGATGCAGCCTCGCTTGTGTTTATAAACCAGGTGCGCGCAATGCGCCTTTTTTGAACGCTTGCGAAGCAGTCTGGTAGTAGGCAATGGCTTCTTTTAATCCTTGTTTATCCAGCGTGATGGGAGTGGTGGTATAGGTATCGGGATTGACACTAAAACTGGCCGCCTTTTTCCTGGGGGACAGGATGGTCAGCACGCCGTTGCGGTAATAGCCCAGTTCTTGATAATTGCTGATAAACACGCGCTCCGGATTTTTTCCGGGTTCATAAAACGAGCGACCAAAATATAAATCCGCTCCTTTTTTCCCCAGCACATCAATGATGGTGGGGGCTAAATCTATCTGGCTAACCATGGGGGAGTACGTGCCGGGCTTGAGCAGCGCGGGCGCGTAGAAGATTAACGGGATGTGATAATTTTCGATGGGCAGTTTGCTCTTGCCAGCGACCGAAGCGCAATGGTCAGCGACGATGACAAACAATGTTTCTTTGAACCACGGTTTGGTTTTGGCATCTTTAATAAATTTTCCAATGGCGTAGTCGGTATATTTCACGCCACCCGGCCGGCCGCCGGGAGAAGGGATGTCGATTCTGCCAGCCGGATAGGTGTAGGGGCGATGGTTGGAAGTGGTCATGATTTGCGCGAAGAACGGACGGTTATGCTGAAATTCTTTATCCAGTGTGGCTAGGGTGTTGTCGAATAATGCCTCATCTGCCACGCCCCAGGCGTTTTCAAACATGACGCTTTCCTCGGGGAAATCAGTCCGGTCTATGACCTGATAATTATTGCCGCTGTAGTAGGCATTCATATTGTCGAAATAACCGTAGCCGCCATAAAAGAAAAAAGTCGAGTAATTTTGCAGTTTCAATATTTCACCGATGGTGGCGAGGTGTTCGTTGTTGGGGCGGCGCACAATTGCCTGGCCGGGTACGGGTGGCGTGCCCAGAGACAAGGCTTCCAGCCCGCGCACAGTGCGCGTGCCTGTGGCAAAAACGTGCTCAAATTTTATGCCTTCGCGGGCCAGTTGGTCCATATTGGGTGTCCAGCCGGAAGTTGCACCATAGGCACCGAGGAATGCGGCGGACATGCTTTCTATGGAGATGAGTACAACATTGCGCGGCCGCTGATTGAAGGGGGTGGCGCTGAGCGGGGTAGTGTGCAGGTTTGCCAGTATGTCGGGGCCGGGCTGCGGATTGTCCAACAACTGACGCTTAACGCCGAGTTGTTGCAGCCAGGCATCGGCTTCTGCTTGCGGCATGGTTTGGTAAAATTTGTCGTAGTCCAACCCATTGCGGCGCATGGCTGCCACGAGCGTGAATAATCCGTTACCGGATAATTCGTCAGCATAGGCGTTTTCTGAACCTTCCATTTGATCAACACTGCTGACCAGAATGCTAAGTACAG
>JBEBGP010000322.1:0-2144 GCA_040081045.1 Candidatus Nitrotoga sp. | reverse complement strand
CTCCGCAACCGTGGGCTCGGTGCTGCAAACCGGGAGCGAATTATTCAGGTTAATTCGACGCAATAAATATGAATGGCGGGCGGAGGTGTCAGAAGGCCAGTTGTCTAAAGTAAAAGTTGGTCAAAAAGCCATGTTGCGAGTCGACCAAAATATGGTGAGTGGTGTGGTGAAAAGAATATCCCCGGTGATTGATGGCCAATCCAGAAATGGGGTGGTGTATGTGGAACTCGCTCCGGCTAAATTTATGAAGGCGGGCATGTTTGCTCAGGGTGAAATCACGTTGGGGCAGGATCGCATTTTGACTGTGCCGCAAGATGCGATAGTGGTGCGCGACGGTTTTAGTTATCTCTATAAAGTGGGCGCGGATAATCGTGTGGCACAAGTGAAGGTGGTGGCCGGACGGCGGCAGGATGGGCGCGTTGAAGTGGTAGAGGGCCTGCCTGCCAACACCAATATTGTTGTATCTGGAGCCGGATTTTTGAGTGATGGGGATTTAGTGCGCGTGGCGAGTACCGCAACAGCCGGCATTGTCAAACCCGAGCCCATGAAAAATTAGTACCCCAATAAACCCTGTATATGAATATTTCCGCCTGGGCTATTAAAAACCCTATCCCCTCCATTCTGCTTTTCCTCATGCTGTGCGTGACGGGGCTGATGAGTTTTAAAGCCACCAATGTGTTGGAAATGCCGGACATCGAGTTGCCCCTGGTGACCGTTAGCACCAGCATGGAAGGCGCTTCACCCAATCAGATGGAAACCGAAGTGGTGCGAAAAATTGAAGATTCCATGGTCACCATCGGCAATGTGAAGCACATCTTTTCCAACATAACAGATGGCACAGCGACGATCTTTGTGGAGTTTAATCTGGAGAAAGACGGGAGCGAGGCCATCAACGATGTGCGCGATGCGCTGAGCCGGATACGCGCAGACCTGCCAAGTGAATTGCGCGATCCGATCGTGTCCAAGTTGAATACATCCGGCAGGCCAATTCTGACCTTTAGTGTGCAGTCTGATTTGATGGATGAGCAGGACGTCTCATGGATGGTGGACAACGAAATTTCCAAGGCATTATTAAACATTAAAGGTGTGGGTAAAGTTGCCCGCATTGGCGGGGTGGATCGCGAGATTCGCGTTGAAATTAATCCGCAAAAATTAAACGCACTGAATGTTTCTGCTGTGGACATCTCGCGTCAGATTAAGCGTGTGCAGCAGGAATCATCGGGTGGCCGGGGCGAGGTTGGCGGGTCGGAGCAATCAGTACGCACACTATCCACCGTCGCCAGTGCGGGTGAACTGGCGGCCATGAATATTGCATTGCCGGATGGTCGCAGTTTTCGGCTTGACCAATTGGCGACTGTCACTGATGGCAAGCGCGAGCAGCGTGTGCTGGCTCTGCTGAATGGCAGGCATGTGGTCGCGTTTGAAATTACCCGCACTAAAGGTGCGAGTGAAATTAACGTGGGTCGGGCGGTGCGTGCCGCTGTAGAAAAATTAAATGCCGAACATGGCAATATAAAAATTACAGAAGTGATGGACACCGTCACGCGGGTCAAAGAAAATTTTGATGGCTCCATGTTGCTTCTGTATGAAGGTGCGCTATTCGCGATTTTAGTGGTGTGGTGGTTTTTGCGTGACTGGCGTGCCACGGTCATCGCCGCCTCGGCGTTGCCCCTGTCCATTATTCCGGCATTTGTCGGAATGCATTATCTGGATCTGACATTAAATGGCGTAACCTTGCTGGCGCTGGCGCTGGTGGTGGGTATTCTGGTGGACGATGCCATCGTGGAAGTGGAAAATATTGTGCGGCATTTACGCATGGGGAAAAGCGCGTATCAAGCCGCGATTGAGGCTACTGAAGAAATCGGCATGGCGGTGGTGGCGACCACATTTACCCTGGTTGCAGTATTTTTACCCACCGCCTTCATGAGCGGAATCGTCGGTAAATTCTTCAAGGAATTTGGCTGGACGGCTTCACTTGCGATTATGGCTTCATTGGTCGTGGCGC
Organism: Candidatus Nitrotoga sp.; assembly: GCA_040081045.1. Lineage (GTDB taxonomy): Bacteria > Pseudomonadota > Gammaproteobacteria > Burkholderiales > Gallionellaceae > Nitrotoga. Next base: position 139 of record JBEBGP010000322.1, on the reverse strand, counting down.
GTTTGCTCACACCGCTTATGGCAGCGTACATGCTTAAACCCGTGGTGATGTCAGCTGATAAGCCGGGAAAGTTCATGTTGCGTTATTTAGAATGGGCTGGCTGGTGTCTGGCGCATCGCAAGCAAACAGTTTTGTATGC
>JBEBGP010000239.1:0-2151 GCA_040081045.1 Candidatus Nitrotoga sp. | reverse complement strand
CCATAATTTCGCCGCCTTCAATTTTAACCATTTGCGCGCCTGCTGCCAGTAAACGCGCAGCCTGTTCAAAAGCTTTTTCCGGGCTAACCTGAAAAGTGCCGAATGGCATGTCGGACAAAATGAATGCCTGCCGCGCGCCGCGGGTCACACAGGCAGTGTGATAAATCATGTCGTCCAGAGTTACCGGCAATGTGGTTTCATGCCCCTGCAGCACCATGCCCAGCGAATCTCCCACCAGCAAAACATCCACGCCATTTTTTTCCAGCAAGGTAGCGAAACTGGCACTGTAACAAGTGAGTGCGGCAATTTTCTCGCCCTTGTCGTACATGGTTCGCAAATTGGTTAAGGTAGTACGCATGACTGGTGCCCTTTAAGGAATTTCTATGACCCGACGCTGAAAAATTCCCGCGCACTGCGCATCCCTTCTATGCGTTGCACCAGCAGCGAGAAATCATCGTCATTGTCCACAAAATCAAGATTTTCACTGTTCACTATAAACACCGGGGCCGCATCATAATGATAGAAAAAATCACTGTAAGCCTGCGCTAATCGCGCCAGATAATTGTCCACAATTGGCAACTCATAATCAACGGCACGTTTGTGTACCCGCTCGGCCAACGTGGCCGGGGATGCCTGCAAATAGATAACCAGGTCCGGCGTGGGTGCTTGCGGCGCCAAGGTCTGATAAATATTTTGATACAGCGCGAACTCATCATCGCTGAGATTGAGGCGTGCGAATAATTTGTCCTTTTCAAAGCAATAATCCGACACCGTGCTCAAATGAAACAAATCCATTTGTGTTAATTCGCGCACTTCGTTGATACGCTGAAAGAGAAAAAATAACTGCGCGGACAAAGCGTGGCGCGCGGGATTTTCATAGAATCGAGCCAGAAACGGATTTTCTTCCGGCTTTTCGAGCAACATGGTTGCTCCGGAATATTCTGCCAAACGCCGCGCCAGGCTGGTTTTTCCCACGCCGACCGGCCCTTCTACCACGACATAACGATATTTATCGAACAACATTAACCGGCCTTTCCTGCTTCACCCGTCAGTCTTTCCAATTTTTGCTCCCGGCAATAATTCAATGCCGCCGCCGAGCCAATGCCTGGGATCACACAGTCTGGCGCAATTTCCAACAGTGGCTGCAACACAAATGCGCGCAAATGCATCTGCGGATGCGGAAGCGTCAGGCCGTGCTCGTGATACTGCAAATCATCGTACAGCAGCATATCCAGATCAAGCGTGCGCGGAGCATTTTTAAATTGCCGCAATCGACCTTGCGCCCGCTCCATTGCCAACAAATTCTGCAGCAATACCGAAGGCGATAATTCAGTTTCCAATTTGGCTACCGCATTGATGAAATCGGGTTGCGCCAAATATCCGACAGGCGCGCTGCGATACAGCGATGAGCAAGCGATGACGCGGCTTTTCGGCAATTTGTTCAACGCTTGCAGCGCATTCAGTACGTTAGTCTGCGGGTTGCTTCCACTGCCACTCTCGCTACCGCCCAGATTGCTGCCTAAACCTACAAAAACGGTATGCTTCATCAATCTGCAGGAAATTCTGCCTGCCTGAGTTCAACCGGCTTGGTTTCACCCTGCCTGGTGACATCTGGCTGGACATCGTTGGGTGCAGGCACGACCTTCTTTTTCCGACGACGCGGTTTTTTGGGTGCTTCATCTGTCTGCAACATTTCAGTGCGACGCTCTTCACTGGCGTCTTGAAACTCCGTCCACCATGCGCCAAGTTGCATATCGATTTCACCACTTTCGCAACGCAACAGCAGAAAATCATACGCACCCCGAAAACGCCCCTGCGCCAGCAAACGTACAGGCCGTTGCCCGCTGCGCTGTGCAAAACGCGGCTGCAACAGCCAGATTTCCTTCATAACCGCATCATATCGGCGCGGAATAGCCAGCTGCGCGCGCTGTCTTTCCAACACTTCGTTCATCGCCTCGTGCAGTGCTGCCACGGGTCGTCCACCTGCCTTTTGACGGGCTGTCCAGGCAGCCAACACTTCATGCCACAACAATGCCGCAAACAAAAAAGCGGGTGAAACAGGCTTGTCTTCACCGATACGCTTATCGGTATTCTGCAACGCCAGCATGACAAACTTTTCGCCCATGGGCTGCTCCAGTATCACGTCCAACA
>JBEBGP010000294.1:0-2155 GCA_040081045.1 Candidatus Nitrotoga sp. | reverse complement strand
AGGGAGAGTACTTTATTGTTTTTTATGGTACATATATTCCCCTCCAGGGCATTGAGTACATACTTCGAGCGTTTGCTCTTTTGCCCATGCGCGAGCGTTTCCACCTTGTCATGGTTGGAAAGGGGCAGGTCTACGATGAAATGGTGAAGCTCTGCGATGAACTCAAGCTGGAAGATGTTGAGTTTATTCCTCGCATGGAATATGGAGCGCTCCTTGCTTTGGTCAAGCATGCCGACCTCGCTCTTGGTATATTTGGAAATACTGAAAAAGCCAAACGAGTGATACCAAATAAGCTCCAAGAGCCGATGGCACTTGGAGTTCCGGTGGTGATGGGTAAAAATGCACCGTCGGAGCGATATTTTAAAGATGGTGAGCATCTCTATTTTTGTGAAATGGGCAATGCCGAAAGTCTCGCTCATGCCATAATTCATGCGTATGATGCCCGACTGGATAGGGAGCGAATTACTCGAAATGCGAGGGGCGTCATAGCGCAGGAATTTAGTACCGATAAACTTTCCGATCGTATCCGGGCACATCTTCGTGATTGGTAGTTTTTTGCCACTTTTTTCAATGAAATTTGTTGTACGGTATATACATGATATTGTTTTGCGACGTATCGCAAACGAGATACTTTGGTACTGATATATGGAACAAGCAAGCAAAACAGAAAAACGCATTGTACTTGTCGGCGGGACGGGTTTTTTGGGCCGTCACATCACTGAGAAGCTTGTGCGCGATGGTTACAAAAATATTATCCTAGTTTCAAGGGGTGGAACAACTGGCACGCTTCCTAGCGCAGTGAGTTCTGCGCAGGCGAATTTCGGGAATACCGAAGAAATGAATCGCATTCTTCATGCCGATGATGTTGTCGTGCATCTTGGGTGTACTACGATACCGTGGACTTCTGAATTAGATAGAGCGGGAGATATCGCAGACAACGTCATTGGCACAGTAAATCTGCTCGAGTCGTGTGTGTCTCGAGGCATCCGTAAGTTTGTCTATGTGTCTTCGGGAGGGACAGTGTACGGCAATCATGGAGCAGTCGCCGTCCTCGAAGAAGTGTTGTGCGCGCCCATCGGTGCTCATGGCGCAATGAAGCTCTCTACTGAACAGCACGTGAAGTTGTACAAACAACAATTTGGACTCGAGACAGTTATCGTACGCCCATCAAACGTATATGGTCGCACGTTTGAAAGTGGACGCGAGCAAGGTGCCGTCGAAATATTTCTTGCGAGAGCATTGAATGATAAACCAATTAGTATTTGGGGTGATGGAACAGTGACGAGGGATTACGTGTACATCGATGATTTTTTTTCACGCATACTTCGCGACGATGTTACAGGTGGGGTATATAACGTAGGAAGTGGGACGGGCGCCTCACTTCGAGAATTACTTGATTTGATCGGACATGTCACCCAAAAGAATATTATGGTCAATTATTTGGAACCACGCACGTTTGATGTGCCATATGTTGTCCTTGATGTATCAAAAGCAAAGAGTGAACTAGGGTGGTCACCGAAGTATTCTCTCGCAGATGGTTTTGCCGATTATTACCGCCGCTTAAATCTGCCGTCATGAAAATAACTTTTCTTCTTCCGCATCTAAAACCAGCCGGTGGGGTTTTTGCTCCGTTTATGTTTGCGCACCATCTTTCAAAACGTGGACACCATGTGACCATTGCAGTCGAAAGCAAGGTATGGACTCGCTACGTGCGTAATCTTTTCCACAGTAGAACACACCCACTTCTTCCCCGGGATTCCGCAGTGCGCATCAAGCGGGTAAAAGATTTTTCAGAACTTCCTGACGGCGATGCGTTCATATCTGCTTCATGGGTTTCTGCAAAGAAACTGCAGAATCTAAAAATCTCTGCAAAAAAGTTTGATTATGTGCAACACGATGAGCGTCTGTACCACGGCGATCCGAAGTTGGTAGAGGAAACATACCGGTATCCAATCATTCGCATCCCAAATGCCACATGGCTACAACGCATGTTCAAAACCGAATTTCATGAGGATACGACCCTACTCATCAATGCTGTCGATTGCGAGCAATTTCATCCAAACAAGCGCACGCGGAGTCCAGATGATGGCGTGACAAAAGTGCTCGTGTTGCACCATGACTACGAGTGGAAAGGCACGAAGGAGGGGGTGGAAAT
>JBEBGP010000262.1:0-8471 GCA_040081045.1 Candidatus Nitrotoga sp. | reverse complement strand
CGGCGCGCTGCCATTGACTGATGGTATAGTGTTAAGCTTGGCGAAATTCATGCGAATTTTGGAAATTGATCCGCTGAACCGCACGGCGCGGGTGCAGCCCGGCGTGCGGAATCTGGCTATTTCACAAGCTGTTGCGCCCTATGGTTTATATTACGCGCCGGATCCTTCTTCGCAAATTGCTTGCACCATAGGCGGCAATGTAGCGGAAAATTCCGGTGGGGTGCATTGTTTAAAATATGGCCTCACGGTACACAATGTGCTGGGTTTGAAAGTGCTGACCATAACCGGTGAGTTGCTGGAGATTGGCGGCGGGGCGCTGGATTCCTCCGGCTACGATTTGCTGGCCTTAATGACTGGTTCGGAAGGGCTGCTGGGATTGATTGTCGAGGTCACGGTCAAATTACTGCCCAAGCCGGAAAGCGCGCAGGTAGTGTTGGCCGCGTTCAATGATATCGGCAAAGCAGGCCAGGCGGTAGGCGATATTATCGCCGCAGGCATTATCCCTGCAGGTTTGGAGATGATGGATGGCCTGACCATACGTGCGGTGGAAGACTTTATTCATGCCGGTTATCCGACGGATGCGGCGGCGATTTTGCTGTGCGAATTAGATGGCGTAGCGGAAGAAGTGTCCGAACAAATTACACGTGTGGGTGAAATTTTAAAACAGGCAGGGGCAACAGAAATTCGCACCTCGCGTGACGAACAGGAACGAATTAAACTATGGGCGGGGCGCAAGGCAGCATTTCCGGCCATGGGAAGAATCTCTCCGGATTACTACTGTATGGACGGCACCATCCCACGCAAACACCTGCCTGCTGTTTTGAAACGCATCGCAACGCTTTCTGCTGAATATAATTTACCGGTGGCGAATGTTTTTCATGCGGGCGATGGCAATTTGCACCCGCTTATTTTGTACGATGCGAATACTCCGGGTGAACTGCAACGCACAGAAGAATTTGGCGTAAAAATTCTTGAATTATGTCTAGAGATGGGCGGTACCATTACCGGCGAACATGGTGTAGGTATAGAAAAACTGGGGCAGATGTGTACTCAATTCAGCATGCCGGAGTTGCTTCAATTTCACGCAATCAAACATGCTTTTGATCCGCTGGCTTTGTTGAATCCGGGCAAGGCTGTGCCAACATTAAAACGCTGTGCCGAGTTGGGCGCGATGCATGTGCATGGCGGGAAAGTGACATTCCCTGAACTGGAGCGCTTTTGATGGATATAACCTTGGCACACGCTACGGCGAGAGAAAATTCACCCGGCACATCTGACAATGACCTCAGCACAAGCTTGCAATCCAAGGTTCTGGCCTGCATGGAAAATCGCTCCCCCATCCAAATAGTAGGCGGCAATAGCAAAGCTTTTTATGGGCGCGCGCCGCAAGGAGAACACTTATCTGTATTGGAACATCGCGGCATCGTGGACTATGAGCCGACCGAATTGGTCATCACTGCCCGTGCGGGCACACGCTTGATCGACATGGAGAAGGTCTTGGCCGAGCGCGGACAGATGCTGGCCTTTGAACCACCTCATTTTGCAAACTTGGCACAACCAGGCATTGCCAGCACCGCCACATTCGGTGGCGCGATTGCTACAGGATTATCCGGCCCCTGCCGCCCCTACGCAGGCAGTGCACGCGACTTTGTGCTGGGCGCAAAAGTGTTGACTGGCAAGGGCGAAATTTTAAAATTTGGCGGGCAGGTCATGAAAAATGTTGCGGGCTTTGATGTGGCGCGCTTAATGACAGGCAGTCTGGGCACACTCGGCATATTGCTGGAAATTTCACTTAAAGTATTACCGCGTCATGAGGCTGAGCAAACACTGGTATTTGCATGCGATGTACAGGAAGCCATTCAACGCATGAACACCTGCGCGGGGCAACCCATACCGCTTTCCGGCACCACTTTCGACAGGGGGAAATTGTATGTGCGGCTGTCAGGTAGCACAGCGGCGGTGCGCACAGCCCAAACAAAATTGGGGGGCGAATTATCGGTGGCTGGCGCAGATTTCTGGCGCAGCATGCGTGACCATACCGCACAATTTTTTCAGGATTCATCGCCACTGTGGCGCATTTCCATGCCTGCCGCCGGCGCACCACTTGGCTTGGAAGGAGCGTGGCTACTCGAATGGGGCGGCGCACAACGCTGGCTCAAGACATGGCTACCCGGCAATATTATTCGTGAACAGGTTGCCCGCGCTGGTGGCCATGCCACATTGTTCAGCGGCGGCGACCGTCATAGTGATATATTCCACCCCCTGACACCCGCACTGACCACGCTGCATCAGCGACTCAAGATTGCGTTTGATCCGCACGGCATATTAAATCCGGGGCGGATGTTTGCGAATTATTAACCATCTGACATACCAACATAATATATATGCAAACACAACTCAGCTCCACCTTTAAAAATACCGCACAAGGTATGGAAGCCGACAGCATTTTACGTGCCTGTACACACTGCGGTTTTTGCACGGCCACCTGCCCGACTTATCAACTGCTGGGCGATGAACTGGACGGTCCACGCGGACGAATTTATCTCATCAAGGAAATGCTGGAGGGCGAAACCGTCACGCAAAAAACCCAGCTTCATCTGGATCGCTGCCTGACTTGTCGCGCCTGCGAAACGACCTGCCCATCGGGTGTGCAATACGGCAAGCTGCTGGATATTGGCCGCGCAATCGTTGAAAAAAATGTGCCGCGCCCGTGGTCGCAACGTCTGGTGCAATCTTTATTGCGTGCCATCATTCCCCACCCTGCCCGCTTCACGCCATTGCTGCGGCTGGGACAAATGATGCGGCCACTGCTGCCCGCCGCGCTCAAAAAATCCGTGCCTCCCAAACAATCTCCGGGTATCTGGCCTGCTGCGCGCCATGCACGGCGCATGTTGGTACTGGATGGCTGCGTGCAACCCGCAATTTCACCCAACATCAATGCTGCTGCCGCACGCGTGCTGGATCGTTTATCTATCTCGCTCATCCGCATCCAGGAAGCCGGATGTTGCGGCGCGGTGAGTTACCACCTCAACGCGCACGCTGAGGGGCTGGATTTCATGCGCCGAAATATCGATGCCTGGTGGCCGCATATCGAACAAGGTGCGGAAGCAATTGTCACCACCGCCAGCGGTTGCGGAGTGTTGGTCAAAGATTACGCGCACATCCTGCGGCATGATCCGCAATATGCCCAAAAAGCCACGCGCATTTCCGCGCTTACGCTGGATATTTCACAGGTGTTGCTGGCAGAAAAAAATAATCTGGCGGCATTGGTGAAAGCCCCTCCTGCAACCAATCAAGCCGGACAAAAACTGGCCGTACACAGTCCCTGCACGCTGCAACATGAACAAAAGTTACCGGGTTCCGTTGAGCGCGTCCTGCAAAGCTGCGGCTTCGAACTTGCGTTCGTGCCGGATGCTCATCTGTGCTGCGGCTCGGCGGGCACTTACTCCATCCTGCAAAAAACGCTCTCGCAACGATTGCTTCGCAACAAACTTGCTGCACTGCAATCTGGCGCACCCACCGGCATCGCCACGGCCAATATCGGCTGCTTAACGCACTTGCAAACCGCAGCCAGCGTTCCAGTGCGGCACTGGATAGAATGGCTGGACGAAATTCAGTAATTTCACTTCCGCGCACAGGTATAATTCACAACCTTTCTTTAACATTCAACAATCTGCCCAACATTTTATGAAAACATCCGAAATAAAATTTACCGTCACGCTGGACGATCAAAAAATGCCCGTAAAAATAGATTGGAGCGCATCCGAAGAGGTTGAACAAAGCGCCACCAAAGCCGTGATGATTTCTTTGTGGGATCCCCAGGAGCACAATACTTTACGTATCGATTTATGGACCCGTGACATGCTGGTCGATGAAATGAAGCAGTTTTATCACCAGAATCTTTTATCCATGGCCGATACACTGGAACGCGCCACCGGAGAGGTGGAAGCTGCCAAAGCGATGCGACTTTTTGCCCAGCAATTTGGCGAAAAAATGAATATTTTGATGAAGAATAAGTTTTACGAATTAGGCGAACATTAATCTTCGGACACACTTCCCCACCGCTCATCCAAAAATTGACCCATGCTGTCAATCAAAGAGTTCAACGGGTTAATCGGTAATCCCCTGAATTGCTTGCTGTCGGGTTCTGCATAGTCGGTGACAAATGAGTTCATTCTTCAACGTTCCCCATAACCAACGACTTGCCTGCTTGCGGGCTTAGTCGAATGGCTAGTTGTTTTATCAGGAACTTTTCATCGGCGCGCTGACTGCTCACTCCCAACAATCGCTCTTTCAACTCATAGATGCAATCATGCCAGATTGGCACAACACCTGCTGGTAATCCTGAGCGCAATACTGGCTGCCACGATCCGAGTGAATAATGAGCTGCCTGATTGGACATTCTCCCTGAATTCAGGGCTGCACTGCGCCCCGGTAATTTCTTCATCTTTGTCCTCCGTTTCAAGTCCGCATTCTGCGAAACGTTGAACTCTTTGACATTCGGCTTGCGTCATTGCCCGAGTTGATGCATTAAAGCCTGTCCAACCGCAAATACCAGGCACTCTACCTGATAGCATCGGCAAGTTCCTGACCGGGCTTTCACAAGCCGTGTCGGCCAGATCCAAGCAATATTGAAATATTCGCAAAAAATGAATTGCATGGAAACCCACCCCCTATTCAACCCATTGCCAGCTTAATAGTGCCTGATAATCACGCCAAGAAATTCATAGCCCTTAACTGAAACTTATGAATACACAACCTTCTATCCCGTCCGAACTTGCCCGCGAGACGCTGAAAATGCTGGTAGCACGCAAGTTCCCGCCGACACCGGATAACTACGCCAAAATTTACGCTGAAATCAGCGGCAACGCCATTGAAAAAGATGCCGGTCCGGAAAAAGTGTTGCGCGGCATTGCCGAATTCCTTGCACAACACTCAAAATGGGCACCCACTGGCATCGCATTAAAGAAGCTGATTGATGCCGAGGGTTGGGAACCATGCATCAGGGAAATCGAAAAAATTATCCTTGGTCGGGACGGGGAAACGATTCAATCCTGGTCTGGCCTGATACGCAATTTATTGCGCCAACTGGAAGTCAATCACAAAGGCCTGACCATCGCCCGCAAAAAAGAAAGTCTGGAAACTGTATTAATACGATTTGCGGCCAATCAGGAAACTTTATTTGAAAAACTGGATGGGTTGTTGCGTTCATGGTCTGAATCTTCTATTGCGACCAACACCGTTGAGATTAACCCCGCGTCACCCGTTGCCCCTGCCACGAGTACCACTGTGAATACACCTGCCAGCATATCCGGTTACAACCCGGATATGCTCGGCCAACTTCTGGAATTGCTGGCACAAACACTGGAAAGCGTGCTCAGCACGCAACCTGAATTGGCACAGGAAGTGCAGCAACTCACAGTGCAGGTTCGCAATATCAAGACCTATGAGCAAGCCGCAGCACTGGACAAACAGCTGCGCCCATTCTGGATAAAAGTCGAATTACGCGGCAACGACAAAACCAAAATTCACGAAGGCATGGTGCGCCTGCTGCGCCTACTGGTGGAAAACATCGGCGAAATGGTCGAGGACGAAGAATGGCTGCACGGGCAAATCGTTACCCTGCAGGACATCATCACCAATCCGATTAATCTGAATGCCATTACCGATGCTGAACGCAGCCTGCGCGATGCCATCATCAAACAAAGCATGCTTAAACAAAGTCTCACCGATGCCAAAACCACGCTCAAAAGCTTAATGACCACATTTATTGACAGGCTGGGAGAAATTACCGAAAGCACTGGCGATTACCATGAAAAGATTGCGGGCTTCAGTCAAAAAATAGGTAAATCCAATAATCTTATTGAATTGAGCCATCTGTTGGACAACATCATGCAGGATACGCAGATTATCCAAGCCAGCGCGTTGCGCTCGCACGAGGAACTAGTTGGCACTCGCAATCGAGTTCACGAGGCCGAAGCCAAGATCAAAAAGCTTGAACAAGAACTCTCCCAAGTCAGTGAACTGGTTCGCGAGGATCATCTCACCGGAGCGCTCAACCGGCGCGGTCTGGACGAGGCGTTTGAACGCGAGGCCATGCGTGCGGATCGCAGTCAAACCCAGCTCTGCATCGCTTTGCTCGACATTGACGACTTCAAACGTATCAACGACACCCTGGGGCATCATGTTGGCGATCAGGCACTCGCTCATTTGAGCGGTGTCATCAAAGAAGCATTGCGCCCCAGCGATCTGGTCGCGCGGTATGGCGGCGAAGAATTCATCATTATTCTGCCTGAAACTGACCTCGAAGAAGCTGCCTCCATCATTCAACGCCTGCATCGCGAACTGACCAGAAAATTTTTTCTGCACAATAACGACCGCATCCTGGTTACTTTCAGCGCGGGCGTTGTGCAACGCGCACCGGAAGAATCTCAAGAAGATGCGATCCTGCGCGCCGACAAAGCCATGTATCAGGCCAAGAAATCCGGTAAAAACCGTGTGGTTACTTCGAAATTGAAAACCACCCCGTAATGGCTGTAAGCCGCCTCATCCGAACGGTAATATCAGCTTGTGTAATGCCGTTTAAGTCGTAGTGACGAGGATTTGTGCAGGCAATCCAAGCAGGCTTCATAGCTTGCCGGAAAGTTTAAAAATGACCCGATAGTTCAGCGCAATTTAATAACTAAAAAAAGGGGGGAGGTAAATTCAAGCAGAAATTTGCTGTCGATAGTAATTAAATTTAATCATTAAACAATGAAAGGAAAGGAAATGCTTACAACAAAAAAAATAGTTGATCATGCTACACGGTCAAGCTGTGTGAAGAAAACTTCAGCTTCACTGATTACGATGTTGGCACTGTCGTTGTTGAATCCACATGCTCAGGCAGAATTGTTAAATCCTCTTGCCCAGGCAGAAGAGATACAGGAAGGTGTCATTCTTACAGACAGACCGGACGTTGTTGAATCCAGCTTTACGGTAGGCAAAGGTCGCTTTCAGATTGAAGCTGGCTTCGGTATTGCGACAGACAAACAAACTCCCGGTACGAAAGAAACAGCCCAATCCATACCAACCCTGTTACGTTATGGTGCTACCGAAAACTTGGAGATCCGACTGGAAACCGATAATTATCAAAAAATAAAAAGTGAAACGGCCGGTGGGACGACTTCAGTTGACGGCATGACTGACATAGCATTGGGAGTCAAGTGGCATGCTCAAGATCAGAAGGGAATGGCACCCTCCGTTGCCTGGATCGCCCATGTGGATTTGCCTACCGGAGCTGCGGCACTCAAGGGGCGCGGAGCGCGACCATCGCTGCGTGCAGTGATGGAGTGGGAGTTTGAAAATGAAATATCGGCAGGAATTATGCCCGGTATTATTTCCCAAACCAATGAGACTGATCGTTATGTGGCGGGCATTTTAGTTGGCACGTTAGGAAAAGAATGGACAGAAAAATTTCGCACGTTTGTTGAAATTGCCGGACAGGAAATAGCCACAACCAAAAATGGCGGATCGTATCTCACATATGATTTTGGCGGAGCTTATCTGGTTAGCGACACGCTGCAGTTGGATGCCTCGGTTCAATTGGGGGCAAATGACGACACGCCCGATCAATCATGGGCCATAGGTATATCAAAAAAGTTTTAAGTTGGACTCTCGTTGAAATGTAGCACGGAATCACTTGGTCAATGGCTGCACGAGCTGAACGCAGGGTATTAAGTTTCTTTGCATTGAATTCTGCGTTTGATCGACCTTAAGGCCGCAGAATATTTTGAGCAGTTAAATTTTTGTCACGGATTCCGGCTTGCATACTGGCTTATTGCAAGATCGCATTTATACAGATTAAAGCTTTGACCGGTGTGACATTAATAATCAACTGTCGTAGGTAAAACCAGGGAATGTGGGCATGTTAGTTATTATTGGTTTTGTGGTGGTATTGGGTTCAGTGTTTGGCGGCTTTGCCTTGGCGGGCGGTCATTTGGCCGCCCTCTGGCAGCCGGTCGAGTTATTAATGATCGGTGGCGGCGCACTGGGTGCATTCTTTGTGAGCAACTCCGGCAAGGTGATAAAAGCCACGTTGAAAGCACTACCCGGCGTATTGAAGGGAGCCAAATACAGCAAGGACAATTACATGGAGCTGATGGCATTGTTGTATGAATTACTTGGCAAGGTACGCAAAGAAGGATTGATGTCCATCGAGGGTGATGTGGAAAACCCAAAGGAAAGCCTGATTTTTGCCAAATACCCCAAAGTACTCACGGATCATCATGTGGTTGAATTCATGACTGACTATTTGCGCATCATGGTCAGCGGCAATCTGAATGCCATGGAAATTGAGAATCTGATGGATGTGGAAATTGAAACGCACCACCATGAAGCTTTGCTTCCCTCGCACGCGATTACCAAAGTAGGGGACGGATTGCCAGCGTTCGGAATTGTCGCTGCGGTGATGGGGGTAGTACATACCATGGGGT
>JBEBGP010000008.1:0-2166 GCA_040081045.1 Candidatus Nitrotoga sp. | reverse complement strand
CGTGTACTATTGGTGGGTGCAGGGGGCGCGGCCAGCGGCGTGGTTGATTCTTTGGTGACCCTAGGCGCAATAGTAACGATCGTTAACCGCAATAAAGAAAAAGCGCAATTATTGGCCACCTCCAGATCATTTTTTTTTACCAACTTGGTGGACACCCCCAAATTACCCTTTCCCACCAACAACGCCAAAGAACACAACTCTAATCGCATCGATGCACTGGGCTACGCTGACCTTGTCGACCAACAATTTGACATCATCATCAACGCCACCTCCACCGGGCTGACCGATGAAATGTTGCGGCTTCCCGACACTCTCTTCAAACCCGGCGCACTGGCCTACGAAATGATGTATGGCCGCGACACACCGTTTATGAAATTTGCCCGGAAACACGGCGCAGCGGTTGTCTCAGATGGGCTCGGCATGTTAGTCGAACAAGCGACCGAGTCGTTTTTCCTCTGGCGCAATGTGCGTCCTGATACCCGGGCTGTACTCAAAAAATTGCGTGCTGAATCACCCATTGCATGAGTCAATTCCGGTGAGTCAATTTTCTTTTCAGGCATTCGTTTACCGCCTGCTAAAATTCTGGTTATGGCGTATATTGGGCGGACTGATCGCGCTATCCCTGCTGTATCAGTTCTGGATTTTTATGCACATTGTCTGGTGGATAAATTTTAATCCGTCCACCAGTTCATTTATGCAAGATCGTCTGGAAGTAATGCAGGGCAAAAATCCCAACGCTGAATTGCACCATGAATGGATACCGTATGAAAAAATATCTCCCCATCTCAAACGCGCTTTAATTGTTTCTGAAGACGCCAAGTTTGTGGAGCACGAAGGATTTGACTGGGAAGGCATCCAGAAAGCTTATGAGAAAAACATACTCAGGGGGAAAATTGTGGCGGGCGGTTCGACCATCAGCCAGCAATTGGCCAAAAATCTGTTCCTGTCCACCAAGCGCACACCTTGGCGCAAGCTGGAAGAAGCCGCGATTACGCTGATGTTGGAGGGAGTTATGGACAAGCGTCGCATATTTGAAATTTATCTGAATGTAATCGAATGGGGCAATGGTGTATTTGGTGCGCAGGCGGCGGCGCGTTATTACTACCACGTCAGCGCCTCGCAATTGTCGCCGGCACAGGCGGCCAAGCTCGCGGCTATGGTTCCCAATCCGCGTTTCTATGACCGCAATCGTGAAGCGCGCGGTCTGTTACGCAAAACTGAGATCATTCTTGAACGCTTGGAAAACGCTGAAATACCCTGATGAAACAGCAGCAAAACAGTGCTTGCAATCCTCAATCCGTTTAAATGCGATTCATGCTACAGTTGCTCATTCCAGCTCCCCATAATCGGGGTGCAGGTCTGCATGGATGTGGTAATAATGCATGATTGTTGCCGATTCACCGGCCGTTTTTGCGGGCAAGGCAGAACACTTGAGTATCGCCAAAACCATGGACAATAACGAGCGTTCTTTAAGTTGGGGAGTTTGGAATCAATCGAGTCCGTGAACACTCTATGCCTTTAACCATTACAAAACGCATTACCATCGGTGTGGCCACCATGGTTTTTTTCAGCGGCCTGCTGAGCTTGTTGCTGTATGTCGATTTGAAAAAGATAATCGATACGCTGGAGCAAGTTCTCAAGATCAAAGAGCCTGTTAGCGCGACAGCCTATGAGCTGGAAATCAATATGCTGGAAATCGGTTTGCGGGTGATGCAATACAGTCCTGTTCAGGCCAAGAATGAACGCGCCTTGCTGGCCACGGATATCGCTAACTTCGAAAAATTTTACTCAAAGTACACCCAGTTAGCCAGTACTCAGCACGCACGTGATTTGGGTATCAAAGTGCAAACCTTGTATACCGAATTCAAGGGCTTGGGCTTGATCATCATGAATGGCCGCGATACGCTCAGCAGGGATGTGCAGAACTTTGAAACAAATCTGCTGGAAATTGAAAGTTTGATCGACTCCGGGCTAATGAAAAGTGCTGCTCCACGAGCCTCGCAAGGACTGGAAAAACTGTTGAGCGCACAAATTGTGGCGCCAAAAACCACAGAAAAATTACTCGTTTTGCAAGCAATGGGGGCCCACCTGGCGGTACTTGGCAATTCACTGGGCGATTACCTGGAAACTAAAAATCCGCTGTACAAGCAACGCATCATTCACCAC
>JBEBGP010000372.1:0-2170 GCA_040081045.1 Candidatus Nitrotoga sp. | reverse complement strand
CTATTCGGCATTACTGGAGTTCTGGGGCGTCTCGACTTTTTCTTTGGGTTGGAGATTTTTCTATTCACTCCCGCATGCGTGTGCGTGGCGCTCCTATGGACTTACATTCTCAGAAACGTGGAAGTGCTTACGATAGGCGCGCTGGGGTACCTGGCTCCGTTGCTCTTTCTGTTCGTGGATTCCCATCTCCTCAAAACCGATTTCTCTCTCTATCAGGTCGTTGGGATCGTTGCATTGGTGATGGGCGGGATTGCTTTCTCTGTAGATGGAGAAACACGGCGATTAAAAAAAGAAATGACCTGGTGCGTCGCTTCCGCCCTGTTGGGCACGCTGACCTACAATGGGGTAGAAGCGTATTTCTTCAAATATATGAACTCGACTTACGGTGTAAACGGAGTGAGCTTCTTTGCAAGTGTCTGGCTGATGTCGACGTTGTGCTTATTGGCCCTGGTCGGTTTTCGCCGCCGTGCCTCTTTGCTATTCGACGCGACTGCGCGCGCTTATGCACCCCGGATTGCGGTCAGCAAGACGCTCGATGCCACGAGTTCAGTTTTGACGGCCCAAGCGCTGTCGATGGCTGCCGTTTCTCAAGTGAGCGCCTTTGAAGCCCTTCTCCCGCTGATCAGCTTGGCGGTAGTCATCGGCGCCCAGAAGGGCGCCAAACTAAAGCTCAATGAACAGCTTTCGTCTGTTCACATGGTCTGGAAATCTGCAGCAGCAGGCCTGTTGGTGGCCGGTGGCTTGCTGGTGAAATAGTCGAAGCAATTGGCGCTATTCGCGGGCGTGCGCCGCTGACAGAGACAGTTGGCCACTGTACAATCTTCCCTTGAAGTTGTGATATTTGCGACCCTGAATGGGCCGAATGGTTGGATAACCCTGAATTATGCGCCGCTTTCAGGAGGACCGCGACTTAGCCATCAATTTGCGCGATTTGCGTTTGATCAATTCATTCGAGAGTTCGGTGCAAAAAGTCGAGCTGTATGCCCACAAGTCAGTGGGAAAAATTCTGGTGATCAATGATGAGCTTCAACACGTAGAAAAGTGGCAGGCTCTGTATCACGAGCCGCTTGTCCACCTGCCGTCAGCATTCATTCCAGAAGTACGCGAAGTGCTCATCCTGGGAGGCGGGTCGCTCTATGCTGCATCCGAAGTCCTTCGCTACCCGACAGTGACCCGGTGCACCCTGGTCGACCACGATCCGCGGGTCATCGACCTGATGGTCCGTTTCTATCCGCATGCTCAGAAAGTTACTGAAGATTGCAGGTTTCAATATGTTGAAGCGGACGCGCTTGAATTTCTTGCAGCGACCAGGCAGCGCTTTGACCTCGTCATCAACGATTGCCTGGATGCAGGAGAGGCGAGCGTGACGACAGGCACGTCAGTATACAAAACGATGACCGGTTGCCTATCAGACGCGGGGGCCTGCTCGGATCTCGTCTATCGGCACATCTTCGAATGTTGCTCAACGCACAACGCGCGGAAAGCTCTCCGTAAGGCGAAATGCGCTTTGTCTTTAGTCTTTGTGCCAGAATATCCTGGCACATTGCACATCCTAATGTGTTGGGGAGACCACGTAGGCCAAACTCTCAAAGCAACTCGAAATGAATGCCAACAGGCATGGATCAAAAAGCCGAAGAGCGGTCCGGTATTACAGTTCTATAATCCTGCCTTTTTAGCGTTTCATTTGTTCATTCCGCCAACTGTCAAAGGCATTTGGAATAGCGCTACTTGATAAACGTACGTCGGAAGCTCAGATCCTGCGATGGGCTTGTCAGATCATCGTAAAAGACCTTGGCCCGCTTCCATGCGCGGGCCCCTATGATCCGTCCGTTGCACGCCTTCCGCTCAGCCGCCTCGCTCAGGTAGCCATACTGGATCAGGTATTGGTCAGCATCGCTTTCTGTAACGGCCCAGGCTGAACCAAGGAGGGAGCAAGTCTTTTGGTCTTGCCGCCGCGCTACGCTGACGCGGTTTATCTGCAGATAGAAAATGTTTTTGTAATTGGAGATATCGAGGTCGATTCCAGATTTTCGGGCTATCGACTGTGCAACGAAACCGTGTTGGGAAGGGCACTTGGCGATACGGCCGAAGATTCGGGCGTGTGCGCCGAAAAACGTTGGATGGAAAAAATCGGGTATCGCCCGAAGCAAAAGTTTGGTCGGCACGACCC
>JBEBGP010000256.1:0-8499 GCA_040081045.1 Candidatus Nitrotoga sp. | reverse complement strand
GGATCCGCTTGAAACCTGGGCGTTTATTACGTGGTTGTTCGTCATTTTTTCACTGCACCTGCGCCACACTTATAAAACCAAGCCGCATACTGGCGCACTGCTGGTCATAGGCGTGTTCATCACGGCCTTTCTGGTTTTTTTTGGTGTGCCTTTTGTATCCACTGATTTTCATCAGGGTGTGGGGCGCTCATGAGGCTGTCTTTACCCCCCAATGCCGCGATGCGTCGGCAAATTGCCGCGTGGTTTATGCTGGCAGTGGGGGCATTGGCATTATCCACACTGTATGCCGTGCTGGTGGTGGCCACGCGTACCCCCTTGCTGAGCGGCTTGTCGGTTACCCGTGAATTATTTCGCAATGTGCTAGTACTGCATGTCAATTTTGCCCTGATTGTGTGGATGCTGGTTTGTGCGGCCAGCTTGTGGAGTTTGGCGGCGGGAAGTTACAGCACCGTGCGCCGCTTCGCGCAAATTCTGGTCTGCGCAGGCGCGATCAGCATGGCGCTGACTCCTTTGTTTGGTGCAGCTCCGGCCATATTAGCCAACTATGTGCCGGTACTGGATAGCCGGATTTTTCTGGCTGGACTCAGTAGTTTTGCGTTCGGGATTGCACTCTGCGGGGCATCCGCAGCGAGTGATATTGTGCGGCGATTAAAAACAAATCATTATGATGTCTGGCATGTAGGCGCGCTGCTGTCTATTATTGCAGCGGCGATTGCGGTGGGCTCTTTTTTTATTTCGCTTGTGCAAACAGGCGTGCCGGATGGTCACGCCGACTTTGAAATTTTATTCTGGGGCCCCGGGCATTTGCTGCAATTTGTGCACGTGCTTATCATGATGTCCGTGTGGACTGTGTTGGGTGACTATGTGTTTGATCGTGCTATCGCACCGCGCCGCTGGTTGGTTGGATTACTCATTGCGGGCGTGTTGCCGCTGTTGAGTGTTCCTTATATTCACCTGAGCGCCAGTGTCAGCAGCCCTGAATCCCGCAGTGCATTTACCGCGCTGATGTCCTGGGGCGCATGGCCCGCCGCAGTGGTTATGGCTGCTTATTTAATTGTGCGGCTGGTGCAGGCCGGACGTTTTATTTGGGACAAAGCAGAAACGCCGGCATTGATTTTTTCACTTATGCTGTTTATATTAGGCTGTATTTTCGGCGCGGCCATCAATGGTGAAACCACTATGGTTACCGCCCATTATCACGGCACGGTTGGCGCCGTAACATTGGCGTACATGGGGTTTGGTTATCGCATGCTGCAAATCTTTGGCTATACTGTTGGACGTTTGGCGCGCTGGCAGCTTGCCATATACGGCTCCGGCTTGCTGACGCTGGCTTCATCTCTGGCGTGGCTGGGCACGCTGGGCGTGCCGCGCAAAACACCTTATGTCGATCAGGCCGAGCAAACCCTGGGCACGATGGCTGCAATGGGTTTAATGGGCTTGGGTGGTTTGCTTTCGCTGATAGGTATCGCGCTGTTTGTTATTGCTATCTGGCACAGCATCTGGATGGGCGGAAATAATACTGCCCAACGAGTTACCCCCCATGCGTGATGTTCGTATTCGAGCACTGCTGATCACGGCCGCTTTAACGATTGTTGGCGGCGGTCTGCTCATTGTCACCCAAACTGCTGAATACGATACCTCCACCCCCAATGTTCTGCCGCCGAAAACGGGTTCATCCGTTCTGTCTGACATAACGGGTGAACCCGTCATGTCAGACAGAGCGCTACCTGGACAGCCTGATCAGATGGAGACAGTCCAGGCAAATAAATCGCCGCCCGCCAGTTCACAGAAAAAGACCAAGAGTGCGACAGACATTGAACAAGAAAAAATACGGCAAGCGATGGCAGCCCATGCACAGGAAAAAATCAATGCTGAAATCAAGCAACAATTTCAACAAAGCGTGACTCTGCTACAGGAAAAAAAATTTAACGAAGCGATCACCGCACTTCACCGCGTATTGCAACTTGCGCCAACCATGCCGGAAGCCAGTGCCAATATGGGGTATGCCTTGCTTGGCTTGAAGCGTTATGCGGCGGCGCGCGATTTTTTTCTGGCAAGTATTCAATTAAATAAAAATCAGACTAATGCTTACTATGGCTTAGCCATGGCACATGATGGCTTGCAGGATTTGCCCGCAGCCATTAGCGCAATGCGAATTTATCAACATCTGGTGCCGGCGGATGATGTGTACAGGAAGCGTGCGGATGAGATACTCAAGGAGTGGGAGGCGCAGCCAAAGGTTGAATCCAGGACAGGTTCCAAATAAATTAAGCAGCGCTATTTCGAGTTAAAATTATCCGTCGCTAAAACTATTTTTCCCAGTACCCCACCCTGCTCAATAAGCTGATGCGCCTGCGCAGCTTCACGCAACGGTAATACGTGGCTGACCAGTACACCAAGTTTACCCGCCTCGATCAACTGCGCGCCCTGCTCCAAAATTTTTCGTTGCCGCACTCGTTCTTCGGGTAGGTGCTGCACTTGCGGTGTGAGCATCAACTCATAGCATAGCGACAAGTTTTTTAGTCGCGCCAATTGGCTGTCTGCCAGGGATAACGGGGTAGACAGTAGCGTGACTATTTTCCCGCCAACCCGCGCCGCGTTGAACGAGCGCAAAAATGTCTCGCCGCCCACGCAATCCAGTATCACATCTACCCCTTTGCCCTGGGTCCAATTTAAGGTCTCCTGTACAAAATCCTGTGCACGATAAAAAATTATTTTTTCTGCGCCCAGACTCTGTACCAGCCCGGCTTTTTTGTCGTCACTTACGGTCACCGCAATATGTGCGCCCATGTGTTGGGCAAGCTGTACTGCAATGTGCCCAACACCACCCGCTGCGGCGTGGATGAGCAGTGTTTGTCCGGCTTGCAAATGTGCCCGTTCAACCAGTGCTTCCCAGGCAGTAATCAACGCCAGTGGTATTGCCGCGCTGTCTTGCAAATTGAGATTGCCAGGTTTGGCCGCGCAATAATCCTGGTGCACGGTGGTGTATTCGGCATAGCAGCCGGGCTCATCACCTATGCCGCCATTGTAAAAATACACGGCGTCGCCCGCTTTAAAGCGGGTTACTGCGCTGCCGGTTTTTTCCACTATGCCCGCACCATCGCAACCTAGAATTGTAGGTAAGTTGGCAGGATAATAGGTGCCTTTGGCGCGCAGTTTTGTGTCCAGCGGATTTACTCCTGCTGCCGCCAGTTTTATTCGTAGGTGTTGTGTGCCGGGCAACTCCGGCAAATTTATATCGCGTAATTGTAGAACCGCTGTACTGCCTGCAGCAGTCATTAAAATTGCCTGCATGGTTTCCCCGCTCATTGTGCACTGCTTATTTTATGCATATTTGATATGTTAAACTTGCCACACCCATTTAGCGAGTTGAGTCATGTCAGGAAATACTTTAGGCACTTTATTTACCGTCACCTCTTTTGGTGAATCACACGGCATAGCCATTGGTTGCGTGGTTGATGGCTGTCCGCCTGGCATGGAAATTTCAGCCGGGTATATTCAGCAGGATTTGGACAGACGGAAACCCGGCACATCGCGCTATGTTACGCCCAGAAAAGAATCGGACACAGTAGAAATTTTATCCGGTGTATTTGAAGGGAAAACCACAGGCACGCCCATCGCTTTGCTCATACGAAACGAAGATCAACGCAGCCAGGATTACGGCAATATTATTGAGAGTTTTCGTCCCGGTCATGCGGATTACACCTACTGGCAAAAATACGGTATACGCGATTATCGCGGGGGAGGGCGCGCTTCGGCGCGGGAAACGGCAGTGCGTGTAGCGGCGGGTTCCATCGCAAAAAAATGGTTGCAAGAAAAATATGGAATCACAATACGCGGTTATTTGTCGCAATTGGGCGAGGTTGTTGTACCGTTCAAGAGTTGGGATGGTGTGAACAGCAATCCATTTTTTGTGGCGGATGAAAGCTATGTTGCACAACTGGAGGAATACGTTGATGCAATACGCAAGTCCGGCGATTCCATCGGTGCGAAGCTAACCGTAGTGGCGGAAAATGTCCCTGTTGGATTCGGTGAGCCGGTTTACGATAAATTGGATGCCGAAATTGCCTATGCCCTGATGAGCATCAATGCAGTGAAGGGGGTGGAAATCGGCGCGGGCTTTCAGTGTGTTACCCAGCGCGGCAGCCAGCACAGCGATGAGTTAACACCACAAGGATTTGTCAGCAATCATGCGGGCGGCATACTCGGTGGCATTACTACCGGGCAGGATATTGTTGCGCACATTGCTGTCAAACCAACCTCCAGTATTCGCCTGCCGCGTAACACTATTAATAAACAAGGCGAAGCGGTGTTGATAAAAACGCATGGTCGGCATGACCCCTGTGTTGGCATACGTGCAACCCCTATTGCCGAAGCGATGCTGGCACTGGTGTTGATCGATCATGCTTTGCGGCATCGCGCGCAGAATGCGGATGTGGTGTGTGCTACGCCGAAAATTCCGGGAAAAATTTAAAAAAATTCATATTTCATTCATATGCGGTGCTGTAAATTTTTTTGCGCCTTGCATTTGGAGGAGCTCTTAATTTTTAGAAGTGCCCTAAAAATTATAGAGCCAGTTTGATAGTATTGATTTGCCCGGGTTTTGATTTGATGCCTCGCGGTAAGCCGCGAGGCTCTGTCAAATTTGAAGGTTTAAAACTGCATTTCACCCCACACCCAAAATTTATTGGTGTCAAAATTCCAAGGTTGGGTTGTGTTTTGTGCCGTAGCGCTTGTTTTGAAGGCGGCATACTTGGCAGCAACCATGTAATTTTGATCAAATTTTTTGGTAGCCTGAAAATTCCACTCTGTGCCATACTTTGCACCGCCCGTATCCGCACGATAATCCCGATACACCGCCATGAAATGAATATCAGCTATTGTTGTGGCCGCTGTGAAAAATGTATCCTTTAAACCAGATGCTGGGATGGTCACAAATTTATCAACCCATCCATTAACATTATGCAAAGAGGCTAACGGGGTGGAGAATGCGTTAGCACCATCACCACCCAGCACTTCATGACTTAATTTGAATTCGGCAATCTTGAAATCAATGCCACCTTCGGCAAATAAGTATTTATTGGTATAAGTCGCTGGATTATCCTTGTAACTTGATTGTGTCGCATACTCAGCCGTATACAACAAATTATTCGAATCCATCGGTGTGCTGCCTTTAAACCTTAAGCCAAAGGTTTTAGTTGAATCAAACTGGCTTCTATTTGCAAAAGTTGCACCAGCAGGCAAATCAAAGTCCAGCATATAGCCATACGCGACCACCTCGCCTGCAGTCAGACCCTTGTATTTCACATTAAGAATTGGCGAATTCATTTTAAAATTACCCGCCCGACCGCCAAAAGGGGCAATAGCGGCATCGGTGTTTGGGCGATTAAGATTCGTCAAGTAGCCAGCCGTGATGGTGGTGTCCGGCAAGTAATTATTGACCAGCATAAAAGAATCGTAGGTTTGTTCATTCTGCCGCCAGGATCTTGTACCGATGAACCTGGAATTGTCCAGGTTGATCCGTTGCCGTCCCCATTTAATAGCGGTTTTAGAGTCAACCTCGTTGTAACTAATGAACGCCTGGTTCATTTCTGTTCCCTCTGGATCGACAATAACCGAATAATTGGTCTTGCCATTTACGGTGCTGTCGTAGTTCTTTGCGCCAAATGCATGCACGGTTTCTGCTTCAACCATTACGGCAAAGTTATAGAAGGCTGCTGTTTCATAACCAAAGCGTAAGCGTGCAGTCGATGCATCTGCTTTTTTAATGATTTGGCCGGGATTACGAACCCCTTCATAAAAATATCGCAGGCTGCCTGAACTTTTGCCGCTGGTAATTGCTTCGGTAATAGTCTCAGCGGCACCTGCCGACGTTATGACTGTCAGGCATGTGATGCCGGTTATGAGCGCGAACATTTTCTGTATTAAAGTATTGCAACAGCGATTCATAAAATACTCCCTCAAATGGTTTGGTGAGATTGAAAAAATTGTAGGTAGTGAGGGTTAACGTAACTAACCAAAACAGATACCACTAGTGACCATTAAAAAATGATCCCGGCGATAATTGTAGCAGCTCTATTATTCCAAATACCTCAAAATCAGCACGCGATATACATGCCAGTGCAATTGTACAGAAAGCATCTTTAAACTCCAATGGCCACTTGTGTCAGGGCTGTTGGGATCACTTCTGAGCTGGGGGGTAAAATACAAGAGCCACGCTCCCCTGTGGCCGCGATGCGCCAGATTTCCCCGTTTCCGGAGGATTGCCACCCGATGGAGTGCCTGCCACATTGTCGGGTTTGCCAAGGGAGCGGTCATTGGTTGCGCCCTCCGCCTTGCACTCATCTCTATCGGGCGAGCGACGCATCTCGCCGGATAATTGTCAACAGACTCTAGCAAACTTGCTACAATCCTTTTTTATTTTAATTGTCGAATTAATCATGTGTGGAATCGTGGGAGCAATCGCGCAACGCAATGTGATCCCCGTTCTCCTGCAGGGATTGCAAAGGCTCGAATATCGCGGCTATGACTCGGCAGGTCTGGTGGTTATTAAAAATAATGCGTTTGAAAGATTGCGCAGCACAGGCCGGGTGACCGAGCTCACCAAAAAAAGCGCGCACAGTAGTGGCGAGATCGGCATCGCCCATACGCGTTGGGCTACGCACGGGGTGCCGAGTGAGCGAAACGCACATCCACACATCAGTTGCGACAGTGTTGCGGTAGTACATAACGGCATTATCGAAAACTACGAGGAATTGCGCGCACAGCTTACTGCGCGCGGTTATCTGTTTAATTCGGATACTGACAGCGAAGTTATTGCCCACCTCATACACAGCTATTATCTGAGAAATAACGATCTCCTGGCAGCCACGCGCGCTGCCCTTGTTGAGCTGGTCGGTGCCTGCGCAATCTGCGTGTTAGCGGCGGATAATCCACAGAAACTCGTCTGTGCTCGTCGAGGAAGCGCGTTGTTATTGGGTTTGGGCGAGAATGAAAATTTTGTCGCGTCTGATGTGTCCGCCGTGCTGGCCGCAACAAAAAATATTGTGTATCTGGCCGAGGGGGATGTTGCAGAAATCAGCCTGCATAGTTATCGCATATTCGACGCGGGTGGTAAACAGGTGCAGCGTGCAATGCACGTCAGCGAACTGAGCAATGACAGCGTGGAGCTGGGCGAATATAGCCACTACATGCAAAAGGAAATTTTTGAGCAGCCGCAGGCCCTGGCAGACACTTTGGAGGCGGTATGCAACAGCCAGACGTTGATTCCCGGCCTTTTGGGGGCAGATGCGGCGGCAGATTTTAAAAATATAGAAAGTATTCTTATCCTTGCCTGCGGCACCAGCCATCACGCGGGCATGGTGGCACGTTACTGGTTGGAAGACATTGCCGGTATACCTTGCACAGTGGAAATTGCCAGCGAATATCGCTACCGCAAAAGTGTGGCAAATAATAAAACATTGGTCGTCACCGTTTCGCAATCCGGTGAAACAGCGGACACGATGGCCGCACTTAATCATGCCATGTTGCTGGGGCACATTTATACACTGGCGATTTGTAATGTGCCGGAGAGTGCCTTGGTTAGATTATCCAGACTGCGCTTTTTAACCCGCGCCGGACCGGAGATTGGCGTGGCTTCGACCAAGGCTTTTACCACGCAGTTGGCGGCTTTATTTTTGCTGACGCTGGTGCTGGCCAAGCAGCACCAGCGACTCAGTTTGGAAGAAGAAAAAATGCATTTGTATCAATTGCGCCATCTGCCGAGCGCGGTGCAATTGGTGCTTAACATGGCACCCGAAATTGCGCTGCTATCGGAGAAATTTGCCAGCAAGCATCACACTTTATTTCTGGGGCGAGGGCTGCATTATCCTATAGCACTAGAAGGCGCGTTGAAACTCAAGGAAATTTCCTATATTCATGCGGAAGCTTATCCGGCCGGTGAGCTCAAGCACGGCCCCCTGGCGTTGGTAGATAAATATATGCCGGTGATTGCCGTCGCACCCAATGATACTTTGTTGGAGAAATTAAAATCCAATCTGCAGGAAGTGCGCTCGCGCGGGGGGGAGCTTTTTGTGTTTGCGGATGCGGGTACACGGCTGCAAACAAGTGAAGGCGTAACCCTCATACAAATGCCGGAGCACGCCGGTTATTTAAGCCCAATTTTGCATACCGTCGCATTACAACTGCTGGCATATTATGTGGCCTTGCAGAAAGGGACGGATGTAGATAAACCGCGCAACCTCGCCAAATCGGTTACCGTGGAATAAGTACTGCACAACGAATCCAAATTGATTTATGGGCACTTCTAAAAATCCAGATTTCGTCGCAATACTTCGTTGCTCACAAAAAATTGCTCCTTACATATCAACTATATGCCGCGTCGCAATTTTCTGATCGTGCCTTGTCTTGCTTATAACCAGCCACTTGGTCGCCGTTCTTTGGCGGCCTAGTGGAATGGCTAGTAGCTTCATCAGAACTTTGAATTTTTAGAAGTACCCT
>JBEBGP010000010.1:0-8539 GCA_040081045.1 Candidatus Nitrotoga sp. | reverse complement strand
AAAGAAGGCTGATAGTACTGGTAAGCCCCGCACCATCCAGGTTGAAGTGCGGAAGAAGCGCACCATCGCACCGATTACACCCCCTGCCGAATTGCCTGTTGAACAGATTGCAGTGCCAGCGGCACCAGACGTTAACGCGGCATCAAAAGCCAAAATTCTAGCTGAAGAGGAACGTGCGGCACGCGCGCTGGAAGCGCGTAGCCAGGCTGAGTTGGCAGCGCGCCAGGCTGCCGAAGTAAAGGTTAAGGTTGAAAGAAGTAAACGACGCGCCGTCCCTCCTCCTGCAGTAATTGCCGAGCCTGAAAAATCAGTCATAGTACCCGAATCACCCGTGCCAGTTGCTGTCGAGCCTGTCGTTGCCAAACCCAACTTGGCTGAGGGCACCCTGCACAGGCCTGCGCCTCAAGTCGGCGATAAGGTGGTTAGGCCCACCGCCAAGAAGGCGATTAAAACTACTGATTCAGAAAAAGGCAAAACCAAGACTGTTCACAAAGATATGGCGCGGGGTGAGCTGGGACAAAAAAAGCGTATCATCGCACCTTCGGACACCCGCCTGGCAGGCTGGACTGCCGGTAGAGCGCGGGTTGGCCCCAAGAGTCATGATAAGCATGTCAAGCATGCAGAGGTCGCACAACACGCTTTTTCTTTGCCCACAGAACCAGTGGTACATGAGGTAATTGTTCCGGAAAGCATCACTGTTGCCGAGCTTGCACAAAAAATGTCACTTAAGGCGATTGAGGTAATCAAGGCATTGATGGGCTTGGGTTCGCTGGTGACGATTAATCAAGTGCTGGATCAGGAAACAGCAATGATTGTTGTGGAAGAGTTGGGACATATTGCCAAGCCCGCCTTGGCAGAGGATCCCGGCAGCTTTTTAACCGAGTTGGCAGGGCCGCAAAATGTTTTACTGGAGCCGCGCGCCCCCGTGGTTACGGTAATGGGTCATGTCGATCACGGCAAAACTTCACTGCTGGATTTTATTCGTCGTACTCGGGTAGCCAGTGGCGAAGCAGGTGGAATTACCCAGCACATTGGCGCATATCATGTAAACACGCCGCGCGGCATGATTACCTTCCTGGATACGCCAGGCCACGAGGCGTTTACTGCCATGCGCGCACGCGGCGCACAAGTGACCGATATTGTTATTTTGGTTGTGGCAGCAGATGACGGTGTGATGCCGCAAACCAAAGAAGCAATTCACCATGCCAAAGCCGCGAATGTGCCGATTGTAGTGGCGATTACCAAAATTGATAAGCAAAGTGCGAATTCTGAGCGTGTCAGACAAGAGCTAGTGGCAGAAGGAGTGACGCCGGAAGACTGGGGCGGCGATACCATGTTTGTCGAGGTGTCGGCCAAGTCTGGTCAGGGTATTGATACGCTGCTGGAAAGTATTTTGCTGCAAGCTGAGGTGCTGCAATTAACCGCACCCAAGTTGAGTTTGGCGAAAGGGATCGTTATTGAAGCCAGGCTGGATAAAGGCAAAGGACCTGTTGCTTCCATTCTGGTGCAGTCTGGAACATTAAAGCGCGGCGATGCGATGTTGGTCGGTGCCGTATTTGGGCGGGTGCGTGCCATGCTGGATGAAAATGGCAATACCATTGATGAGGCAGGCCCTTCTACCCCGGTTGAAATTCAGGGTTTATCGGCCGTGCCGGTAGCAGGTGAAAGTGTATTGATTCTGACTGATGAAAAGAAGGCGCGTGAAATTGCGCTATTCAGGCAAGGTAAATTCCGCGCAGTAAAATTGGCCAAGCAGCAGGCTGCTTCGCTGGAGAATATGTTTGAGCAACTGGCCGAGGGTGAAGTGCGAGTACTTCCCCTGATTGTTAAAGCTGATGTGCAAGGTTCGTGTGAAGCCATAGCACATGCGCTGCAAAAACTGTCCACCGATGAAGTTAAAGTCAATTTGATTCACAGTGCGGTCGGTGCAATCAGCGAGTCAGACATTAACCTGGCTATTGCATCCAAGGCAATTGTGGTTGGATTTAACAGTCGCGCTGATGCTACAGCACGCAAATTGGCGGAATCTGCCGGTGTGGATGTGCGTTACTACAATGTCATTTACCAAATGGTGGATGAAGTTAAAGCAGCTTTGTTTGGGCTGCGTGCGCCCGAGAAAAAAGAAGTTATTCTGGGTACAGTGGAAGTTCGCCAGGTATTCGTGATATCCAAGATTGGTACGGTAGCAGGCTGTTATGTGACAGAGGGTCTAATCAAGCGCAATTCACAAATTCGCGTACTACGGAATAATGTCGTAATACATGTTGGCGAATTGGATTCCCTGAAACGCTTTAAAGATGATGTAAAGGAAGTGCGGTCAAATTTTGAATGCGGACTGTCATTAAAAAATTACAATGATCTTGTAGTGGGGGATCATTTGGAGGCGTTCGAGATTATCGAAGTAGCTCGGGTAATTAACGCCTGAAGAAAATATACCTGACTGCAGTTCTCATACTTTGGCTTACTGTAAAACAGATTTTAATGACTGTTAATCCGGGGCGCTGACAGTGGTTGAGGGGATTTGAGAGTTCTTCTCTCATTTCAGGTGAACAGTCTATTGAAAATGACATTTGAGGATTGCATCTAAATGCCCAAGGATTACAGTAGAGCAGATCGTGTAGCAAGCCAGATTCGGCGGGAATTGGCGGAATTTATACGCTTGCAGGTAAATGATCCTAGAGTGCGGATGGTGACCCTGACTGATGTGGAAGTTGCCCGGGATTATTCCCATGCCAAGGTGTTTTATACCACGCTGTCAGAATCAAAAGTGGCAGAGTCAAAAGTATCTGAGGCGAACAGGCAGGTGCAGCAGGGTTTGGAACGAGCGAGTGGATTTTTACGCAGTCAGTTGGCGCATAGCATGAAGTTGCGGATTACGCCGCAGTTACATTTTGTATATGACCCAACGATTGCATCCGGCGCGCGTTTATCGCAGTTGATCGATCAGGCTGTGGCCGGCGATCACCGGGATTCGGGTGAATAATGGCGCATGCCAAACGCCCTGTAAACGGGGTTCTATTATTTGATAAGCCATTGGCGCTTAGCTCCAATATCGCGCTGCAAAAAGTTAGGCGGCTGTTTCAAGCGGAAAAGGCCGGACATACCGGGACGCTTGATCCATTGGCCACCGGGCTGTTGCCCATTTGTTTGGGTGAGGCCACTAAATTTACCAGCGCCTTGTTGGAAGCCGATAAAACATACCATGCCTTGGTACGGTTAGGACAAACCACCACCACGGGCGATGCGGAAGGTGAGGTAGTGGAGACTTGCTTGCCGCATGTTCTTGATGAAATAAATGTAGCGCAGGTGAGGACTGTGCTGCAACGTTTTCTTGGAGATATTCAGCAAACTCCGCCGATGTACAGCGCACTCAAGCATCGGGGCAAGGCTTTATACGAATACATACGGCAAGGTGAAACGATAGAGCGTGCCAGCCGTGGGGTGACCATACATGAGCTGCGCATGGAACGATTTTTGAACCATGAATTGGGATTTAAGGAATTGGAAATAAGTGTGTGCTGCAGCAAGGGTACCTACATCCGCACCTTGGCCGAAGATATAGGCCGCGCTTTGGGTTGTGGCGCACACTTGAGGGGGTTGCGGCGAATGACCATTGGTCGCTTCCACTTGCAGGGCGTGCACACCTTGCAGCAATTGGAAGGCATGACTGCCGAGCAGAGAGACGCATGTTTACTGCCCTCTGATAGTTTAATGCTTGATATGCCAACAATTGAGTTAAATGAGGGGCAGTTTATTCGCATCACCCAGGGGCAAAGATTGGTTGTGGACACAGCTTTGTTGGATGGCAGGGTTCGGCTATATGCGGGTGGAAATTTTATTGGCATAGCAGATCTGGATGGACAGAATCTGGTGCCTGTGCGGATACTCTCCAGCGTTGCCAGAAGTGTTGCGCAGACGGGAATGGAAGCGGGTGTTAAATAGATTTGAGCAGTCGTCGCATTCAAGAGTAAAATGCGGCATTTTTTAGTGAGTGGAGAATATTAAAGATGTCAATTACAACTGCGCAAAAAGCGCAAATCATGGCCGATTACCAGCGTGTTAAAGGTGATACGGGTTCCCCCGAGGTACAGGTGGCATTAATGACCGCGCGAATCAATTACTTGACTGGGCATTTTAAAACCCATGTCAAAGATCATCACTCGCGCCGCGGGTTATTGCGTTTGGTGAGTCGCCGTCGCAAGCTTCTGGATTATCTCAAAAGCAAAAATCAGGAAGGCTATCAGTCATTGATAACTCGCCTTGAGTTGCGTAAATAAAAATAATTTCGCTGATAATTAACGCTGGCAGCCAGCATTAAACCTGCATTTATTTCATTTACTTATTTCATCAATGGGGCGGACGCACCCAAATAAAATAGAAAGAGGCCTGAGTTGAGTCACTACAAAAGAACAATAGCGTACGGCAACCATCAACTCACTCTGGAAACAGGGGAGATCGCGCGTCAGGCAAGCGGTGCCGTAATGGTGAGTCTTGATGATACGGTTGTACTGGTTACCGTTGTGGGCTGTAAATCAGCCAAGCCAGAGCAGGATTTTTTCCCGCTGACTGTGGATTATCAGGAGCGCACGTATGCTGCGGGTAAAATTCCAGGCGGGTTCTTCCGTCGTGAAGGTCGTCCAAGCGAGAAGGAAATTCTGACTTCACGGCTGATTGACCGTCCGTTGCGTCCGTTGTTTCCGGAGGGTTTCTACAACGAAGTGCAAATAGTTGCAACGGTAATTTCTTCAGATAACCAGATTGATTCGGATATTCCAGCCATGATAGGCGCATCGGCTGCACTGGCTATATCGGGCATTCCATTTGACGGCCCTATCAGTGCAGCGCGTGTCGGATATACAGATGGCGGCTATTTGTTGAACCCTACGATGGATCAACTGGCGCAATCAAAATTGAATTTGGTTGTGGCAGCCACAAACAAAGCTGTGTTGATGGTGGAATCTGAAGCACAGGAATTGCCGGAAGATATCATGCTGGGCGCGATCATGTTTGGACATGAGCAAATGCAGGTGGTCATACAGGCGATCAATGAAATGGCTGATGCAGTAGGCGCGGATGCCTGGGACTGGGCACCTGCAATTAAAGATGACGTGTTGATCGCCAGAATTGCCGAAATCGCCGAGGCTGAGTTGCAAACCGCATATGCGGTGCGTCAAAAGCAGGCGCGCACGGTTCAAGTTGATGCGATTCGTACCAAGGTATTGGAGGCTTTATTGTCTGCTGATCCTACGCTGCCCAAAAATCATTTAAATGATTTGTTTGGCGCATTGGAGGCGAAAATTGTACGCGGTCAGATTCTCAGCGGCGAGCCGCGCATCGATGGTCGTGATACCCGCACAGTGCGCCCGATTACTATACGCACAGGTGTTTTGCCGCGCACACACGGTTCGGCGTTGTTTACACGCGGTGAAACCCAGGCGTTGGTAGTAACTACGCTTGGTACGGCGCGTGACGCGCAAAAAATTGATGCGTTACAAGGTGAATATTCGGATCGTTTCATGCTGCATTACAATTTTCCGCCCTATTCCACAGGTGAAACAGGACGGGTAGGAACGCCAAAACGTCGTGAAATTGGTCATGGATATTTGGCCAAACGCGCGTTGGCAGCATCATTGCCGACCGAAGAAGATTTTAGTTACGCCATACGTGTTGTTTCCGAAATTACGGAATCCAACGGCTCCAGTTCGATGGCCTCGGTATGTGGCGGTAGCTTGGCTATGATGGATGCGGGTGTGCCTGTTAAAACGCATGTTGCCGGTATTGCAATGGGTTTAATTAAGGATGGCAACCGCTTTGCGGTATTGACCGATATTCTGGGTGATGAAGATCATTTGGGCGATATGGATTTTAAAGTGGCAGGATCTGAAGCTGGCATCACCGCACTGCAGATGGACATCAAAATTAATGGTATTACGCGCGATATTATGAAAGCCGCGCTTGTCCAGGCACGCGAAGGCCGCTTGCATATTCTTGGTCTCATGAAAAAAGCCATGCCTGCGGTACGCGATGAAGTATCAGCACATGCACCACGCATGATTAAGCTAAAAATTAATCCTGAAAAAATCCGCGATGTAATTGGCAAGGGTGGGGCAGTCATTCGTGCGCTCACTGAGGAAACAGGCACTACTATTGATATTGACGACGATGGTAATGTCACGATTTCCAGCGTCAGTGCGGAAGGCGGGATATTGGCCAAGAAACGCATCGAAGATATAGTTGCGGAAGTTGAAGTGGGCAAAACTTATGAAGGCTCGGTTATCAAACTGTTGGATTTTGGTGCGATTGTGAACATTCTGCCGGGCAAAGATGGTTTATTGCATATTTCGCAGATTTCCAACGAGCGTGTCAATCTGGTAACCGATGTTTTGAAAGAAGGTCAAGCTGTGAGGGTTAAAGTATTGGAGGCTGATGAAAAAGGTCGTCTGCGTTTGAGCATGAAGGCATTGATTGTGCAAGAGCCTTCAGTACCCGTGGCGGAGTAGGTTATTGGCTGGAGCAGCAAGTCTGGTTGATTGTTGTGCTTGACCTGATCTTGTTTCTCGCTATAATCGCGCCCCTGCAGGATGTTTCCATGTTTCATGCAGGCAAATTTGGCAGCACCTTGCCCTTGCTTCACCGTTTTTGCATGACGGGAGGCTTTATTATCCAAAAGGAGATTCAATGCGGCATTACGAAATTGTATTTATAGTTCATCCCGATCAAAGCGAGCAGGTTCCTGCCATGATAGAGCGCTATCGCGCCCTCGTGGTAGCCAAGAGTGGCATCATTCATCGTTTGGAAGACTGGGGTCGCCGGCAACTGGCTTATCCCATCCAGAAAATTCACAAAGCGCATTACGTCTTGATGAACATCGAGTGCGGCCAGGAGGCGCTTGACGAACTGGAACACGCCTTTAGATTTAATGATGCAGTGCTGCGTCACTTGACCATTAAAACCAGAGCCGCAGTGACTGTGCCTTCGGCAATGATGAAAGAAGAAAAATCACGTACCGTTGCTGCTCCGGTTGTTGGATCAGCATCAATGTCGGATGATATTTCAACAGCAGATGCGGCTGGTTGATTGAATCAGACTGGTAATCAGTTTGTCATAAAGGGGGAAATTGTCGCGCTGGATGAATTGCGTACCACCCCAGCGGGTATAGCGCGTGCGACATTAAAAATACGGCACGTTTCAACCCAGCAAGAGGCTGGTACAGAGCGACAGGTTCGATGCGAGATATCTGCGGTGGCATTTGATACAGTAGCCCGGCAGATCAGTAGAATGAACATTGGGCAGCGTGTGCTGGCACAGGGATTTATGGCACAACGCAGCTTGCGTATCACACAACTGGTTCTGCACATTGAAAACATTAAAGTGGAATTTTAGGAGTTAATATGGCTTATACATTCAAGAAAAAAGATGACAAAAAGGGCAATCCTTCTTCACGTCAATTATTTAAACGGCGCAAGTTTTGCCGCTTCACAGCCGATAAAATTGCGGAAGTGGACTACAAGGATTTGAACATTCTTAAAGAGTTTATCTCCGAAAATGGTCGCGTCATACCGGCACGGATTACGGGTACTAAATCTCGTTTTCAACGGCAACTGAGTGTCGCAATCAAGCGTGCACGTTTTTTGGCACTGATGCCCTACACTGATCTGCATTAAGGAGCAAGACATGCAAGTAATATTGATGGAAAAAATGGTTAACCTGGGACAATTAGGCGATGTGGTGCGCGTGAAAGATGGTTATGCGCGCAACTTCCTCATTCCACAGGGCAAGGCCAAGCGTGCGACTGAAAGCAACAAAGCCGAATTTTCCGCGCGTCGCGTGGAGTTGGAAGCGGCAGAAAAAGCGCGCATCGCTGAAGCACAGGCAGGAGCCGATAAAATTAACGGTTCGACTCTGCAGATCGTACAAAAATCCGGTTTGGATGGAAAATTATTTGGTTCAGTCACCAATATTGACATCATGGAGGCATTGGCAGCACAGGGGTTTACCGTGGAAAAATCGAAAATTCGTATGCCGGAAGGCCACCTCAAACAGATCGGTGATTACCCGGTCACAATTGTGTTGCATTCCGATGTACTTGCGCAAATTACTGTCTCGGTATTGGGTGAACACTAAGACACAGGAATCCCTTGGTATTTGGCTTTGCGCATCAGAAATCTGAGGCAGTAAAACTTTCATCTCTCTCAATGTGGCTAATATTTTGAAGTCACTCTGGTCGTTTCTGAGCTGTTTTCAAGGGAACATTGTTCTGTATGCGATGGCAGTCGCAGTCGTCCTGTCGTGTCTGGTTAGTTGCACCGTTTTGCACACTCATCCATCCCATTTTGCCGGGGATACTTGCTTATGACCCTTGAATTTACCCCGGTACCAGCAGACTTTCAAGCTATTCCCGCGCGCGATTTAATCACTCGTGAAGTGGCGCGCCGCCGAACATTTGGCATCATTTCACATCCAGATGCGGGCAAAACTACGCTTACTGAAAAATTGCTGATGTTCTCCGGCGCAATACAACTGGCAGGCACAGTTAAAG
>JBEBGP010000109.1:0-8579 GCA_040081045.1 Candidatus Nitrotoga sp. | reverse complement strand
GTGCCGCGCCCTGCATCCGTTCATTTTGCAGGCGCAACATCAGCACCACATCCACATCGCGCAAACCTTGCGCCATGTTGTGATGCACTTGCACGCCCAGGTATTCAACCATGGTAGGCAATAAAGTTTTGGGTGCAATGACGCGCACTTCCGGCACGCCCAGTGTGGTTAATGCGTGTATTTGCGAACGCGCTACACGCGAATGCAGGATGTCGCCGATGATAGCGACGCGCAAATTATGGAATTCTTTTTTGTAGTGGCGGATGGTGAACATGTCCAGTAGCGCCTGGGTGGGATGGGCATGGCGGCCATCACCCGCGTTAATGACATGAACCTTTGGCGCAACGTGACGTGCGATAAAATGTGCCGCACCACTCGACGAATGGCGCACCACAAACATGTCGGCATGCATCGCGCACAGGTTGTCCACGGTATCCAGCAGGGTTTCACCTTTGCTGGCGGAGGAGGAGCCGATGTTAAGATTAACCACGTCTGCCGACAAACGTTTGGCGGCAATTTCAAAAGTGGTGCGGGTGCGGGTGCTGTTTTCGAAAAAGATGTTAAAGATGGATTTACCGTGCAGCAACGGAATTTTTTTGATTTCTTCGCCATCGACTGACCCCATAAACGTGCTGGCGCGATCCAAGATATTCAGTAGAATTTTTGCGGGCAAGCCTTCGGTGGTCAACAGATGTTGCAATTCGCCGTGTTTGTCTAATTGCGGATTGTTCATATCTTTATTCCCGCTGCAGGGTCATCAAAATAGGCTTGTAGAATTTGCTGTGCGGCATATTGATCCAGCAGCGGTTTTTGTTTGATACCGCGTATGCCCATATCATTAAGTTGTATGCTGGCTGCGGTGGAAGTATATCGCTCATCAACCAATATCACGGGCAGGTTGAAGTGTCCTTTGAGGCGGCGAGCAAAGCGCTGGCTTAGTCGGGTCATTTCGTGCGTCACGCCATCCGGGTAACTGGGCAAACCGACGATTAACGCGGCAGGTTGCCACTCATGTACAAGTTTAGCTATGGCAACGAAACGTTTTTCATTTTGATTGCCATGCACGGTAGTCAATGCCTGTGCGGAGGCAGAAATGGAGTTTCCTACTGCCACACCGACGCGCTCTGTCCCGAAATCAAATGCCAACAATGTCCCCTGAGTTTGTGCCGTGGATGTGTGTTCATGCATGCCCCGTATCCTCTGACAACGAGGCGTAATCTATTCCCAATAGTCCCATTGTGGTGGCCAGACGCTCTTCAGCGGGCAGGTCAAATAAGATATGCTCGGCGGCGGGAATGCTGAGCCAGGCGTTGTTTGCCATTTCCTGCTCAAGTTGCCCCTGCGCCCAGCCAGTGTAACCCAGCGTGACCAATATATTGCGTGGTCCCTTGCCTGCTGCCACCGCCTCCAAAATATCTTTGGAAGTAGTCAGCCCCAGGTTGTTATTAATTGTTAGAGTAGATTGCCACTGTCCCACCGGGTCATGCAGAATAAAGCCCCGATCCGTTTGCACCGGTCCGCCAAAATGCACAGGCAAACCTTTAATCTCTATATCGGCCAAAGTAATTTTGATCTGCGCGAATAAATCATCCAGCGTCAGGCTGATCGGGCGATTAACAATGATACCCAACGCGCCTTGCTCGTTATGCTCGCAAACATAAATCAGCGATTTGGAAAAAACCGAATCCGCCATGGCAGGCATGGCAACAAGCAGGTGATGGCTGAAATTTAGAGAGGGCATATTCGTAATTGTAACCTTGCCTAACAAACGACACAATTTTTGTGTGCGGTATACTGCACAAGTTACTCTATTCAATTGCGTATTATGGACATGCTCAATTCGCAACCTGATTCGCTTAAGTCTGAATTGCCACTGACTATTTTGCCGCCAGTCACCTTGGCGCAAGCCACATTGTATTGGCTAAAGTTGGGTTGCATCAGCTTTGGCGGGCCGGCAGGACAAATTGCGATCATGCACCGTGATTTGGTTGAACAAAAACGCTGGTTATCGGAGAAGCGATTTTTACATGCGTTAAATTACTGCATGGTATTGCCTGGTCCCGAGGCACAGCAATTGGCGGTGTATATCGGCTGGCTGATGCACCGCACGCGGGGTGGCATTATTGCCGGTACGCTATTTGTGTTGCCTTCATTTTTTCTATTGCTGTTATTGGCGTGGATTTATATGGCCTATGGTGATCTGCCCGCCGTGGCGGCGGTGCTGTACGGTATCAAGCCGGCGGTCGTGGCATTGGTGGCCTTCGCCTCTTATCGAATTGGTTCCAGAATATTAAAAAATTCCCTGCTGTGGACGATTTCCATACTCGCTTTCAGCGCGATATTTATATTTCACATCCCCTTTCCCATCATTATCCTCCTTGCGGCATGTATAGGATATTTGGGCGGACGTTACGCGCCAAAAAAATTTTCCGCAGGCAGTGGCCATCATGCCAGGCACACGCAACAAGGCACTGCATTAATTGATGATGACACCGCCATCCCCGCACACGCGATATTTAGCTGGCGAAAATTCACGATGATATTGCTCACCGGGATCAGTATTTGGCTTTTTGCCATGCTGGTTTTATTCACCCAATATGGTTGGGAAAATACTTACACTCAAATGGGCTGGTTTTTTACCAAGGCGGCACTGCTTACCTTTGGCGGCGCATACGCAGTGCTGCCCTATGTTTATCAGGGTGCGGTAGAAAATTATCAGTGGCTTAGTGCCACGCAAATGATAGACGGGCTGGCACTCGGCGAAACTACGCCGGGTCCGCTCATCATCGTGATTACTTTTGTTGGATTCGTCGGCGGCTGGACACACCCGATGTTGGGCGCAGATGCAGTCTTAATTTCGGCGCTACTGGCTGCTACCATTGCGACATTTTTCACCTTCCTGCCCAGCTTCATTTTTATTTTCATGGGCGCACCGTTTATCGAAACCACGCGCGGCAACCTAAAACTTACCGCGCCACTCACCGCCATCACCGCCGCCGTAGTCGGTGTCATCGCCAGCCTCGCGTTATTTTTTGCCTACCACGTGTTTTGGCCTGCCGGATTTATCAATGACTCAACAGGTTGGATTATTGCCAGCTTAACAACGATAGACGGATTTGCAGTGCTGCTGGCTACCACTGCCACCTTTGCCTTGGTGCGCTACAAAGTCGGAGTCATCCCCGTTATTTTAGCTTGCGGGTTGATTGGGATGGTTTGGAAATTAGGGGTATAAACAAACGCTGAATGACTTTTTACGTTGGTTGGGCAGGTTTAAATCAGCCCTCCAGGATGCTGCTGACGTGGGAAGCATATCTTTTGGTGCGCTACATTATGGCATTAATCGCTGCCACACGCGCTTCCTGTAATCGATCAGCAATTTGTTTGTTATCAATACACTGTTTTGCAATTTCTCCGGCATCGATACTCTGAGCTGCTTGCAGCGCACGCAATAAATACGCGGCTTGTGGGTAACTATCCTGTTCGTGTCCGGTGCGGCCACGGGCGTCGGCTGCGCAGGCTTGCAGCACTTGTGTGAAACGTTCCGGCCTGCGCCAGGCATCGCAATTTTGAAAAAGCCGCACGATGGTTTCCGGACGCAGTTCCAATGCGCGATGCACATCGCCGTGGTAACGCGCCACCAACAGGGCTAAATCACGGCAATTGGCAGGCACCCGCAAACGTTCGCATAGCGAGCGAAGCAATTCTACGCTGCGCGCTTCGTGGCCAATGTGGCGCGGAAGTACGTGCGCGGGCGTGTTGCCCTTGCCCAGGTCGTGGGTCAACGCGGCAAAGCGCACTTCCAGGGGATATTCATAAAGTGCGGCATCTTCCAACACCAGCATGGTATGTACGCCGCAATCAATTTCTGGATGATACTGTGGTGGTTGCGGCACGCCGAACAGTGCATCGACTTCAGGTAATATTCTTTGCAGTGCGCCACATTCGCGCAGGGTGGTAATGAAGTGAGAGGGCTTTTTTTCCATGAGGCCACGCGCCAGCTCCTGCCATACCCGTTCCGGTACCAAGGTATCCACTTCACCATTGGTCACCATTTTGTGCATTAAGCCAAGGGTTTCCGGTACGATGCTAAATCCGGTGCGCGCGACAAAACGGGCAGCGCGCAATATTCGTACCGGATCTTCACTGAAAGCAGGGCTGACGTGCCGCAGAATCCGCGCATGTATATCTGCCACGCCATGATAGGGATCAATCAAAGTGCCATCCGCTGCTTGCGCGATGGCGTTGATGGTGAAATCGCGGCGCTGTAAATCCTGTTCCAGCGTGACATCCGGCGCGGCGTGTACGATAAAGCCCTTGTAGCCGGGTGTGGTTTTACGTTCGGTGCGTGCTAACGCGTATTCTTCGTGTGTTACGGGATGGAGAAATACCGGGAAGTCTTTTCCGACAGGTTTAAAGCCCCGCGCTACCATGTCTTCCGGTGTGCTGCCCACCACGACCCAATCGCGATCCTGCACGGGTATGCCCAATAATTGATCGCGCACCGCACCGCCCACGCAATAGGTTATTAATTGGCTCATTAAACATCGCCCGATTTTTTACTGCTGGAAATTATGTTTCCGAAATATTATTGCGGAATAGCAGGATTGGCACCTGCCGTTACATTCACCACTGCTTTTACAATATCTAAACGTTGCTTCAATTGCATCGGTGAGTGTCCAAAAACCCTGGCATAGTGAACAGTGTTACTTATGACCTTTTTGACATAGTTGCGTGTTTCGTCAAAGGGAATAGTTTCAATATAAATCGCCCCTTCCATAGCGTTTTTTGCACGCCACTTGCGTGCTCGATTGGGTCCGGCGTTGTACGCTGCTGAAGCCAGAACAAGACTGTTGTCAAGCGAAGATAACATGCTTTTCATGTAATACATACCAAGTTTAAGGTTGGTATCCATTTCATAAAGAGAATCCTTACGATAATTCTTCATGCCTATTTTTTGTGCCGCCCAGCGTGCAGTAGCGGGCATAATTTGCATAAATCCAGCCGCACCAGCCACTGATTTTGCCTTGTCGACAAAGCGGCTTTCCTGACGCATCAATCCATACACCCATGCCTCTTCCAATCCGTGGGTGAGAATATGTTGCTGCACTGCACCACGATAAGGCGCGTGAAAACGCATATTGAAATCGTGTTGTTGGACGGTGCGATCAGCCGTGTTGATTACATAATCGTGCATTTTATGATCACGGGCAATTTCGGCGGCCAGCAATAATTGCGTATCCTTAAAATCCCGTGTCACCCACGCCCATTCTTTGACGGCCTCAGTCCGCAAACCCATGCGGTACAGCGCAATCACCCGCTGAATACCGGGCTGTGTCCGTAATGCCGTGAGTTCGTCCTGATTTGCTTGAACATCGGTTGATATTGTGTCAACAGCGGGCATTCTGCCAATCTCTTCGGCAGCCAGCTGCCCATAAAAATCGTGCTTCTCGCTTAATTCAGTAAAGATAATCGTTGCTTCGTTTGTTTGCCCTAATGCGCGTAATGCGCGCGCTTTCCAATATTTCCACACCGTTTCCTGCTGTTGTGCGGGAGACATATTGGTTGCGCTGTGCAAAATTTCCGGCCAATTCTGGGCACGCAATGCTGCACGAGTACGCCATGCCAATTGCAAATCTGTTAAAGGAGAATCGCCCGCTGCCTTGTACCATTCCAAGGCCCGTTCATCATGTTTGCGCGCGGCTTCCAAGCCTAGCCAACCGTAAAAATAGCCGTGTTCTTCGGCATTAAAATGGGGGGCAATTTTCTCCCATTGTTCATATGCTAATTGCGGTGATTGCCTGGCTAAATATTGCAGCGCAAATATCGCAGCAATGCGCTGCCCGGCATGTATTTTATCACCTGATGTTAGTTGCGCTAAATAACGCATGGGCTGTTTGGCGGCGCTACGCAATGCAGACTCGGCAGGCGCGCTTGATTTAGGCAGCGTTTTAGCCAATTGCATGGCCAATGCAATATTGTTTACTTCCAGAGCACGACGAATGTGAATACCTATATCTGCAGGAGTAATTACGCCATTTGCCTGCGCTGTATTCAATAAGGACATGCAATTTTTGGGTAATTCTTCGCTGCTGGTCAACCACAAGTCGCGTATTTTACCCAGTACATCTGTGGTCTTGTGCATTAATTGCATTTGCCAGTCATAACAGGTTAATTCGATATCAGGGTCTTTTAATTTTACGTATTCTGCCGCAAACAACTCCCATCTCCGGTGTTCGCCCAACATTTTTAGCCACTCGGCACGCATTTGATTAATTATTTGCGTGTCATCGTTGCGCCCGAGAAATTGCTGAATAATCTTGTGATTTGTCGTCGTCAGACGCAAGCGCAATTGATAATAAGCAAGGTAGGGTTCCAGTAGAGTGTGCTTGAGTTTTACTGCCATACGATCCAGGCGTGTTGCATCCCCCGCACGAAAAGCGTCGCGGGCAGCCAAGAAATCTGCGTCCTGACTAGCGTATACCTGTTGCGAAAACAACAAAACGGAAGGTAAAAGAACCGCCAACATTATGATCACACCAGATAATTCCCTCACATATTGTGCGGGAAAACGGTGGACGTAAAATTTACGGGACGGCATGAATGGCATCATTTAAATGATCAATAATGAATCTGTAGAACCCCCATTTTTTTGAAAACTTGTTTCAGTTTTATCGGGATGTTCTGAATTGTATAACGAGCATTTTTATGCAGCGTCATTCTTTCATTGAACTGGATAGTAAACTGATTGTGAGCTACTTTCCAGTCCATGGTATTGGCATTATTTATTGTCTGCTGATGTTTTGTGAGGTCAGGTAGGACAGTTTTAATAGCACTATTCAGATAGAAACGAGCTACAGTTAGTTCCTGGTAATTTTTCTCAAACCCAATCGTAAGTGCTGTTGTAGATTACCCGGCAAATCGCTGACGGCGGGTTAAAGAACGGGGAGATCGCCCACAATTGCGCTACAAGCGGTGCACAATGGGCGAATAGTCTTTATTCTTAATACATGGATACCCTTTACCAATCTTTCAGCCAATTGATTTTGAGGGCAGGTAAAGATTGCAGCCGGACGTAACCTGCTGTGTGGTGCCGGGAGGGGGACTCGAACCCCCACATTGTCTCCAACACCGGATTTTGAGTCCGGCGCGTCTACCAATTCCGCCATCCCGGCTTGAGTCGGGGCGGATTATCCATTAAAGCTGTGGTTACTTCAAGGATGTTGTGGTAACCGTTCAGTACTTATGCTGCCTCCACGCTAAGGAAACGCACCATCATTCAATTTCGTTAGCAGTTGAAACGAATAAATCTGTGTTTCCCTGGGGATTTGCAATAGATTTAGGGCCTTGTTTCTCCGGATTTAGCGGTACAGTTTTATTATGCTGTAATGCCCTGTATGCACGGCTTACCTTACATAGAGATGGTTAATGGGGAATCCGGATTAAACCGTACAATCTGATTTGCAACGCTATTTTTACGATTCAAAACTTTTAACTGTATAGGCAAATAAATGGGACTTTCTATTCTTGTAGTTGATGATTCACCGATGGCAAGAAAAATGCTCATTAAGGCGCTTCCTGCCCATTGGAGTGCGAAAATTACCCAAGCAAGTAATGGTCGTGAGGCTATAGCAGAATATCGAGCCGGCAAAGTGGATCTGATGTTTCTTGATTTAACCATGCCCGAAATGGACGGATACCAGACCCTTGAAGCGATGCGCAGTGAGGGACTCAATTGCGTAGTGATCGTGGTATCGGCTGACATTCAACCGATAGCGCAAGAACGTGTATTAAAATCGGGTGCGGCGGCTTTCATCAAAAAACCGGTCGATATGCAAAAGTTGGAACCGATTCTTCGCCAATTCGGATTGCTGGGGTGAATTTATGCTGACCAAAGATCAAAAAGATGCTCTTCAGGAAATTGTTAACATTGGGATGGGACAAGCTGGCGAGGTAATTGCCCGGGTGTTAAATGAGTTTGTTACTCTTTCAATTCCGCGAGTTCTAATTTTAAAACCGAATTTAATAATACCTGCTTTTCAACGTATGGTGAACTCGGAGTCCGTGTCAGCTGTGCGCCAGGCTTTCCACGGTGGTTTGCGCGGTGAGGCACTCGTTTTGTTTGGGGCACAGCGTTGCAATGATTTGGCTGGTTTGATGGGCTATGAAGAAAAAATAGACCATGCGACTGAAATGGAAATATTGCTTGATGTAAGCAATATTTTGGCAGGTGCATGTCTGGGTGGCATTGCCAAACAGGTTAACGCTGATATAGGTTTTTCCGCGCCTTCACTTATGGCTGATCATGTACCCATAAACAAGATATTGGAAATAAGCGATGTACCTTGGGAATGTGCGCTTCTGGTAGAAGTCCATTTCCAGCTGGAAAAACTCAGCTTCGCGTGCCATCTCATTATCCTGATGCCTGAAAATGAGTTGAAAATATTGGCCGGGAAAATAGACCGCTTTATGGAAGCATTTTAATGCAAACCAAGGACATCTCCCATCTGCTTGATTTTGTCGTGGGACGTTTGGAAGTTGGTATTTTCGCGGTGGATGTTGAAATGCGCGTCGTGTTATGG
>JBEBGP010000244.1:0-8592 GCA_040081045.1 Candidatus Nitrotoga sp. | reverse complement strand
ACGGTGATGTTGTCAGAGTGTCCGGCTTCTTTTTCCATCGCCCTGTCCATCAATTTCTCCAATGCCTGCGGCAACGGAGACAAGTTGAGCGTGGAGGCAATCTCCCGACCGGAGAGGGGTCCCCACAGGCCATCACTGCATAAAATGATGCAATCATCTTTCTGCAAGAGTTGTGCGGTAGAAGATTCGACGAAGAACATGCCTTCTTCGGCACCCAAACAATTGGTGATTTTATTTCGATCCGGATGGGTGTGCATGTCCCTGGCTCCAATCATTCCCGAGTCAGCCCATTGTTGTACAACCGAGTGATCTTTCGTGCGCGCAACCACGTTATTTCCGCGAATTAAATACAAGCGCGAATCTCCAGCGTGCGCCCAGAATATTTGGTCATCCATTACAATTGCCGCGACGCAAGTTGTGCCGGGATTGCCATTTAATTTTTTTTCACGGGCATGTCGAATAATTGCAGTGTGCGCGCTTTGCATAACGATGCTTAGAAAGCTGGATGGATTCGAAATGCGCGGTTGCGCGGCTTCTTTAAATGCTTTGATGAAAGTTTGTATCGCCAATTGCGCGGCCAGCTCGCCATGTGAATGTCCACCCATACCATCCGCCAGCACCAGCAACAACGCCTGGTCACTGTAGGCATAGGCAACGCGATCCTGATTGTATTTGCGATCACCGATACGACTGGCTTGATATACGGAAAATTTCATAGGATGTAATCGTAATATAATGCGGGCATAGTCCAAAATTTAACTTCTTAACAGCGTTTTATTGCGCCAAATAATACGGCGGGTTCAACGCTGAGGTGCAGCTTTTGCAAGTGAATTTAGGTGGCAAGCTGTGTTGATATCGGAGCCACTTAAACGGCTAGGTAAAAGGATCACAAATAAAACAGTACAAGCAGCTCACCAACGGGCAAAGATACCCGATTTCCGGATTGAAGCAAACGGACTGGAAACAAGCCGGGATTGCGGCAGAGATTGGGGTGGACAAGTTAACGATTTCCCGGAAGTTGAAGCGCAACAAAAGTGATCGTGGCTGACGACCCAGGCAGGCGCAACGGTGCTGTTACTTGTGCGCGAACAGTTGTCAGAAAAGAATTGACCATCTTTGACATTTTTACCCGGCCTGCACCAAAACTAACGAGCAAGGAACGTGACACGGTCAAGCAAATCGTGCATCAGGTATTAAAAAAAACCGCATAAAGTATTAGTGTTGGGATGATAGCAGAGAGTACCTTCCCGTGCTTGCGTGAAAATCGAGATTGAAAACACGCCGCATAAAGGTTTGTCGTGCACCTACTCCAAAGACATTTACAATGTTAAATATGATGTGGTGTTCGAGCACGTTTGTCGGAGTTATCCGGGACAAGAAAGAAGCATTTCTACCGTATAAGCAACGCTGTTATTGAACACAGGACGAGTATCCATCATTTAATGTGATATATGTTTAAATCCCAGCCAAAAACCTCCCGCAGTGAGCAATATTAAGTGAGTAGCACTTCGTTCTACCAACTATTTGCCGATATGGTGCTGATATTGCACTTCGCGGTAGTCGTGTTTATTGTTGGCGGACTTGTTTTAATCATGATCGGCAATTCTCAGGCTTGGCATTGGGTGAATGCGCTGTGGTTGCGGTTGGCACACCTGATGGCAATTCTGACTGTGGTGGCCGAGGCTTGGTTTGGCATTCCCTGTCCATTGACCCTGCTCGAATCATGGCTGCGAGCGAAAGCGCACGTGGTAATGTACAGCGGCAGTTTTATTGAGCATTGGTTGCAACGTTTTTTATATTACGACGCACCATCGTGGGTGTTCACGCTGATTTACTCGTTTTTTGGGCTGATGGTGGTGGCAAGCTGGATTGTTTTCCCACCCACCAGAAAACGCCGCCACAATAAATTAAACGCTTGATTTCCCCTGTTGTATAAATTGGGAAGCTTTCGGAAGTAACAGGGAAATTTGTTAGAATGCACCTTCTTTTTTCCAACCTGAACTTTCAGATTTCCTGATATTCACATAGTTGAATATGGTAAGTAT
Organism: Candidatus Nitrotoga sp.; assembly: GCA_040081045.1. Taxonomy (GTDB): domain Bacteria; phylum Pseudomonadota; class Gammaproteobacteria; order Burkholderiales; family Gallionellaceae; genus Nitrotoga. The sequence goes on along the minus strand of JBEBGP010000244.1, from coordinate 6,547 downwards.
CGTGTTAAAAAAATTCTATATTAAAACATTTGGTTGCCAGATGAACGAGTACGACTCGGACAAGATGGCGGATGTGTTGCGCGTATCCGAAAGGATGACACGAACTGACGTGCCGGAAGAAGCAGATTTGATATTATTTAATACTTGTTCAGTGCGCGAAAAGGCGCAGGAAAAAGTTTTTTCAGATCTCGGGCGCGTGCGTTTACTAAAAGTTACCAAACCGGATTTGCTCATCGGCGTGGGAGGCTGTGTGGCCAGCCAGGAGGGTGCGGCGATAGTGAAACGCGCGCCATATGTCGATATGGTATTCGGTCCGCAGACGCTACACCGCCTGCCACAGCTCATGGCAGCACGACGCACCAGCGGCAATCCGCAAGTGGACATCAGTTTTCCTGAAATTGAAAAATTTGATCATTTGCCGGAAGTCGCGCCGGGCAAGATTAATGGCAGAGCGAGTGTGGCCTCTGCTTTTGTGTCGATCATGGAGGGCTGCAGCAAGTACTGTTCATTTTGCGTCGTGCCTTATACGCGCGGCGAAGAGGTGTCGCGTCCCGTGGCGGATGTGATGCGCGATGTACAAACTTTGGTAGCGCAGGGCGTGGGGGAAATCACCCTGCTGGGGCAGAATGTAAACGCCTATTCCGGTGTACTGACCGGAGATAACAGGAGTGTTGACAGGCAGAATATAAATAGCCGGGATGACGGGCGCGTTGATCTTGCTTACCTGATTCAATCATTGGCATCGATGAAAGGTTTGCAGCGCCTGCGTTTCACCACCTCGCATCCGAAAGATATGTCGCAACGCCTGATTGATGTATATGCTGGCACGCCCAAACTTTCCAGCCATTTGCATTTGCCGGTGCAGTCCGGCTCGGATCGGATTTTAGCAGCGATGAAGCGCGGCCATACAGTACTGGAATACAAATCCACCATCAAGAAATTGCGCCAGGTGCGTCCGGATTTGGTGGTAAGTTCAGATTTTATCGTCGGCTTCCCGGGTGAAACCGAGCGTGATTTTGAGGCCACACTGCAACTCATAAAAGACGTGGGTTATGACAGCGGTTATAGCTTCTTATACAGCCCGCGCCCAGGCACACCTGCCGCGCAACTGAAGGATGAAGTGTCGCAGGAAACCAAAGAAGCACGCTTGCAACGCCTGCAGGATTTGTTGGGGGCGCAGTCACAAACCCTGACCCGGGGTTTGTTGGGCAGTGTGCAGCGGGTATTGGTGGAAAGTGTGTCGCGCAAAAATGTGCATGAAATGGCGGGGCGGCTGGATAACAATCGCGTGGTGAATTTTGCCGGATCGTCCGGCATGATCGGACGTTTTGTGGATGTTAAAATCACCGGTGCATGGCATTACACGTTGCGTGGCGAGCACGTAATGTGAGCCGTATGGGTATCGTTCATAGGCTCTCGTTAGCGGTGCAATATGCCAGTGACGCGTCAGCATTACCCACTCGCCAGCAACTGCGGCGCTGGGCAAAACTGGCTTTGCAGCGCGATGCCAGCATGACTATACGCGTTGTGAATGGAGCTGAAGGACGGGCGTTGAACAAAAGATTTCGCGGGAAAAATTACGCCACCAATGTGCTGACATTTGTTAATGAAGACACGGAAATTTTGTACGGTGATATTGTAATTTGCGCACCTGTAGTTGAGAAAGAAGCACGCACACAACACAAAACATTGCTCGCGCATTATGCCCATCTTGTATTGCACGCGGTTTTGCATTTGCAGGGCTATGACCATGAAGATGTCGAAGATGCCGCGCGGATGGAAGCGCGCGAAACGGCATTGATGGCAAAATTAGGGTATGCTGATCCCTATCAAGCAGAGTAGAGATGCAAAGGTAATTACTTAAAAATGGAACAAGAAGACAGTAACAAGCCCGGATTTTTCGAGCGGCTTTCCACAATGTTGTTGCGTGAGCCGGAGGATCGCGAACAACTCATCGCCCTACTGCATTCTGCCTACGAGCGTAATTTATTGGATGCTGAGGCCTTGTCCATGATGGAAGGGGTAATTCAGGTTTCTGAACGGCAAGTACGCGAGATCATGATCCCGCGCGCGCAGATGGATATGATAGATATCTGCCAACCGCCGGAAAAATTTATCCCTTTCGTGATTGAAACCGCGCACTCACGCTTTCCCGTAATTGATGGTGACAAGGACAACATCATCGGCATTTTGCTGGCCAAGGATTTATTGCGCTATTACGCAGGTGAGGAATTTGATGTGCGCGACATGCTGCGCCCGGCCATTTTTGTGCCAGAGTCTAAGCGCTTAAATGTATTGCTGCGCGACTTCCGCAGCAACCGCAACCACATCGCGCTGGTAGTGGATGAGTATGGTGGCGTGTGCGGCATGGTGACTATTGAGGATGTGCTGGAACAGATTGTTGGCGACATTGAAGATGAATATGATTTCAACGAAGACCAGGACAATATCGTTGCGGACGGTACAAATTCCTGGCGTGTTAAGGCAACCACCGAGATAGCGGATTTCAATGCAGTGTTCGGCACAGAATTCAGCGACGAGGAATATGACACGATAGGGGGTTTGGTCGTGAAAGCCTCCGGGCAATTACCCAGGCGGGGTGATAGCCTAACCATAGAAAATTTAATCTTCACCGTACTGCACGCGGACAGCAGACGTTTGCATTCTTTGCTGGTGCGCCGCGCGGCCTGAGCAAACAGCCGTTATTCAGTCCGCGCCTTATCAAGGCGCGCCAACAATTGACCGTTTCAAATACCCGTCAGCCCAATTCATTCGCTACCGCCAATCGTGGTAATATTTACCCTCCTGAGTCTGCGCGTGGCTTTATCAAATTCGTCAATTGATGCATACATCACTAATTTAAGGCTGTTAATCATGTTCTCTCGCAATATTCATGTAGCACAAATTGACCCCGAGATCAACGCGGCCATTCAAAATGAAAATCGCCGGCAGGAGGATCATATTGAGCTGATTGCCTCGGAGAATTACGCCAGTCCGGCAGTCATGGAAGCCCAGGGCAGCCAACTTACCAACAAATATGCGGAAGGTTACCCTGGCAAGCGTTATTACGGTGGATGCGAATATGTGGATTCGGTTGAACAGATCGCCATTGATCGTGTAAAAGCCTTATTCGGCGCAGAGTATGCCAACGTACAACCGCACTCCGGCTCACAGGCAAATCAGGCAGTATATACCTCGGTGTTGAAACCGGGCGATACCATATTGGGCATGTCGCTGGCGCACGGCGGACATTTGACGCACGGCGCATCGGTCAACATCAGCGGCAAGCTGTACAACGCAATCGCTTATGGCTTGAATACCGAAGAAGAAATTGATTACCACGCCGTAGAAAAATTGGCGAAAGAGCACAAGCCCAAAATGATTGTAGCCGGGGCATCAGCGTATTCGCTGGTTATCGACTGGAAACGGTTTCGTGCAATTGCCGACAGTATTGGCGCGTATTTATTTGTTGACATGGCACACTATGCCGGGCTGATTGCCACGGGCTATTATCCGAATCCGGTAGGTATTGCGGATTTCGTCACCAGCACCACACACAAAACTTTGCGCGGCCCGCGCGGTGGAATTATTCTGGCCAAAGCCGAATTTGAAAAAGTGCTGAACTCAGCCATATTTCCCTCGCTACAAGGCGGCCCGCTCATGCATGTGATAGCCGCAAAGGCGGTATCATTCAAAGAAGCGGCCAGCAAAGAATTCAAGGTGTACCAGATGCAGGTAATCGAAAATGCCCGCGTGATGGCGCGCGTGCTGCAGGAACGCGGTGTACGCATCGTGTCGGGTCATACCGATTGCCATATGTTTCTGGTGGATTTACAGCCCAAGAAATTAACCGGAAAAGAAGCCGAATCCGCCCTCGGGCGCGCACATATTACAGTCAATAAAAACGCGATTCCAAATGATCCGCAAAAACCATTTGTCACCAGTGGTATCCGTATCGGCAGCCCGGCCATGACTACACGCGGATTTAAAGAAATTGAAGCCGAGCAATTAGGCAATTTAATCGCGGATGTGCTGGATGCGCCCAATGATGATGGGGTGATTGGGCGCGTAGCAAAAACGGTAGGACAAATGTGTGCAAAATTCCCTGTTTATAGGGGCAAGCGTGCCACTGACTAATTTATATGAAATGTCCGTTTTGTAAAGGCCCCGACACACAGGTGGTGGACACCCGTGAAAGCGAGTCAGGGGAAAGTATCCGCCGCCGCCGCCGTTGCCTGTCCTGCGATAAACGTTTTACAACTTATGAAAATGTGGAAATGCGTATGCCGCAAATCGTCAAGCAAAACGGAATGCGCTCGGAGTTCAGCCAGGAAAAATTGCGTACCAGCTTCTCGCGCGCATTACACAAGCGCCCGGTATCAACCGAATTGGTAGATGCCGCGATCGACGAAGTGAAACAAAGAATATTTGCTCTGGGCGAACGTGAAGTCAATTCGCGTCAGATTGGAGAAATGGTCATGAAAGCATTATTAAAGTTAGACAAGGTTGCCTACATACGTTTTGCTTCGGTCTATAAAAGCTTCGGTGACTTGGGTGATTTTACCGAAGCTGTAGAAGCAGTCCGCAAAGTACCCGTTCGTCGCAAAAATCCCAATCACTAATCATGTTCACCGCTGCTGACAGCAAATGGATGGCGCACGCGCTGCGCTTGGCTGAGCGCGGTCTGTATACGACCACTCCCAATCCAAGAGTGGGCTGCGTACTGGTGAAAAATGGCACGATAGCAGGGGAAGGTTGGCATCAATACGCGGGCGAATTGCATGCGGAAGCTTGTGCATTACAAACTGCCGGCGAGGCCGCGCGCGGTGCCACGGTTTACCTTACGCTGGAACCTTGCAGTCATCATGGCCGTACACCGCCATGCGCTGATGCCCTGATACAAGCGGGTGTGGCGCGTGTCGTGGCAGCTGCGCAAGACCCCAATCCGCAAGTGGCGGGAGAGGGGGTACAGCGACTACGCGCCGCCGGAATTACGGTGGATGTGGGGCTCATGGAAAGTGCCGCGCAGGAATTAAACATCGGGTTTTTTTCACGCATGACACGGGGCACACCTTGGCTACGCTGCAAAATTGCCATGAGTCTGGATGGAGGGACAGCATTACATAACGGCACCAGCAAGTGGATTACCGGTGAAGCTGCGCGTCAGGATGTGCAATATTGGCGTGCGCGTTCATGTGCTGTTTTGACGGGCATCGGCACGGTTCTGGCGGATAACCCTCAGCTTAATGTGCGCGTATTTGCCAGGGAGGAAGATAGCCTTTTGCCGGTGAAAAACGGGCAAGAGAGAATGCCACGCGTGCGCCAACCGCTACGGGTATTGTTGGATAGCAAGCTGAAGCTGCCGCTTACCGCGAGGATTTTGTATCTATCCCTCTCTCCTTCCGGAAAGGGGGTTGAAAGCGAGGGCTCGCTCCTGATTTATACCGCCACGCATAATGAACAAAAAATATCCGCGCTGGAGAATCTGGGCGCGCAAGTTGTAGTATTGCCGAACGCAGAGGGTCGCGTGGATTTGAGTGCCGCCTTGCGTGATTTGGCCGCGCGCGGCTGCAATGAAATATTACTGGAAGCCGGCAGCAAATTGAATGGCGCATTTTTGCGCGCGGGAGTGATTGATGAATTCGTGTTATATATCGCTCCGCAATTGCTGGGTGACATGGCGCGCGGGATCGCGCAACTCGGAGAGCTGACAACATTGGATCAGCGTGTGGAATTAAACTGGCGTGACGTGCGAAACGTGGGCAAAGATTTGCGCGTTGTGGCGCGCGTAACGAAGGACAGCAATGTTTAGCGGTATCGTTGCAGACATGGGGAAAATTACCCAGGTGCAAGGCCGTGATGGCGGCCTGCGCCTGACCATACTGAGCAATATGCTGGACATGAACGATGTCCATCCGGGCGACAGCGTCGCGGTAAATGGCGTGTGTTTAACCGTTGTTGCGCTGAATGAAAAATATTTCTCTGCAGACGTGTCGCGCGAAACTTTGAATTGCACGGTGGGGTTAACCACGCCAGGCGCACGCGTTAATCTGGAAAAATCATTGCGCCTGGCAGACAGACTGGACGGGCACATGGTGAGTGGACATGTGGATGGCGTAGGTGAGGTGTTGGCTTTTGCCGATCTCGGTGAAAGCTGGAAGCTGACCGTGGACGCGCCACCCGCCCTAGCAAAATATATCGCGACAAAAGGTTCGATCACCATCAATGGCGTGAGTCTGACGGTAAACGATGTTGCAAACACAATATTCAATGTGAATTTGATCCCGCATACACTGACGGCAACAACGCTACACGAGCTACGCGCAGGCACAAAAGTAAATTTGGAAATTGATTTAATCGCGCGTTATGTAGAACGTATGTTAAAGAGCAGGGTATAAGGAAAAAACATGACAGGCATCGCACCCATACAAGAAATCATTGCCGACATTCGTGCCGGACGGATGGTGATATTGGTGGACGAAGAAGACCGTGAAAACGAGGGTGATCTGGTGATGGCGGCAGAATTTGTCACGCCCGAAGCCATCAA
>JBEBGP010000072.1:0-8630 GCA_040081045.1 Candidatus Nitrotoga sp. | reverse complement strand
TAAGAAAGAAAATCAACAATGTTTTTGTCCTTAAGAACTATGCGTTTACTTCGTGGGAGCAGCGACCCTATCTTTTTCAGTTTCAGCATAATCGCCCGATCACTGGCGGTGTGGATGCCATGCAACAGAACTGCACATTTTTACCCGTCAAGAATATACAAGACGAAGTTGAATATGTATGCATCACTCTTTTTGATTTCACTGATACCGCTATCTTTCAGCAACAACTTAACCGTGTCATTGAAGCACTGAAAATAGAGAAAGCCGAACAACTACAACTCAGCAAAACATTGAAGGAAGCACAAAACCAATTGGTGCAATCCGAGAAAATGTCATCAATCGGCCAATTGGCGGCAGGCGTGGCACACGAAATTAACAACCCGATTGGATATGTCTATTCTAATCTGGGTACCTTGGAGAAGTACGTACAGGATGCTTTTGGCATGATTGACCTGTATGAGCAGGCGGAAGGCGCAATTACAGATGAAGCAATTCGCGTGCAAATCAAGGAGGCGCGGGAAAAGCTGGACATGGAATTCCTCAAGGAAGACTTGCGATCGCTGATGAATGAGTCCAAAGATGGCATCACGCGTGTCAAAAAGATTGTGCAAAATTTGAAAAATTTCTCCCATGCGGATGCTTCCGACGAATGGTGCTTCTCTAATCTGCATCAGGGACTGGACAGCACACTGAACATTGTCAATAACGAAATAAAATACAAGGCAAATTTAATTAAAGAATATGGCGACATCCCGGAAGTGGAATGTTTATCCTCGCAGCTCAATCAAGTATTCATGAACCTGTTGGTCAATGCCGCGCATGCTATTGAAGAACACGGCACAATCACCATCCGCACGGGCATGCGAGCAGAGGAGGTGTGGGTAGAGGTGGCCGATACCGGTAAGGGCATCGCGCCGGAGCATATCAAAAAAATCTTTGATCCATTTTTTACCACTAAACCCATAGGCAAGGGTACCGGGCTGGGATTGTCACTGTCTTATGGCATTGTTCAGAAGCATCACGGGCGTATTGAAGTTCAAAGCGAAGTGGGCAAGGGCGCGACGTTCAGAGTGTGGTTGCCTGTAAAGAAACCACAGGATAAGCAGGCATGAATACAAATAATCGATGGCATGGTTTGACCCTCATTCCCCTCTCCAAGGGAGAGGACTAAAGTGCGGGATAGATTAAATTCGACGAACAGAGGAAATCATGAGTGAAGCGCAACGAACACCGGAGGTTTCGGCAAGGATTTTATTTGTGGATGACGAGGCAAATATTCTTTCATCTCTGAAGCGTTTGTTCCGCCCGCTTGGTTATCACATCTTTACAGCAGAAAGCGGCGCACTGGGATTGGAGATCATGCATCGCGAGACGGTCGATTTGGTGATCTCCGATATGCGCATGCCGGAAATGAACGGGGCACAATTTCTGGAAAAGGTCAGGGAGAAGTGGCCAAACACGGTACGCATCCTGTTAACTGGTTATGCCGAGATGGAGGCAACCATCGAGGCCATTAACAAAGGGCAGATTTATCGTTATGTTTCCAAGCCATGGGAAGACAATGACATAACGCTGATTGTCAAACATGCCTTGCATCAGAAAATGCTGGAGCGTGAGACACAGCGCCTGGAGGAATTGACGCGCAAGCAAAACGAAGAACTGAAGAATATGAACACCCTTCTGGAAGAGAAAGTACTGGCGCGAACCGAGGAGGTGCGCCAAACCATGGGGTTTCTGGAAACCGCCCATGAGAAGCTGAAGAAAAGTTTCATTACTTCCGTGCGGGTTTTTTCCAATCTGATCGAAATGCGCAACCCAGGCAGATCCGGACATTCGCGCCGGGTTGCCGAATTAGCCCGCAACCTTGCACAAAACATGGGCATGAGCGCTACGGAAGTACAGGATGTGTTTATTGCTGCGTTACTACTCGACATCGGCAAAATTAGCCTGCCAGATCGGTTGCTGGACAAACCATTCCACAGCCTGAGTGTTAGCGAAAGATCGGAAGTGATTAAATGCCCAATAAAAGGCGAGATGGCACTGATGGCACTGGAGCAGCTGCATGGTGCGGCAAAACTGATCCGAAATCACAACGAACGTTTTGACGGAACTGGTTATCCGGATCGTTTATCCGGACTGTCCATCCCGCTCGGGGCACGTATTCTCGCTGTCGCCGAGAATTACGACACTGCCTTGATAGGAACAAGTTTTGTCAAACCTTTAAAACCGGTAGAAGCATCCCTCTTGATTCAGGACGGCATGGACAAGCATTATGATCCGGCGGTAGTGGGGGTTTTCCTGAATGAGTTGGGCAAGGCCAGTACTGCAATGGACAGTACCTTGCAATTTGCATTGCGTTCCGGGCAATTAAAATCGGGCATGACACTTTCAAAAGACTTGATAACGCGGAATGGCGAGTTGTTGCTGTCGAAGGAGCATGTGCTAGACGAACAGCTTATAGACCAGATCAGAAATTTCGAAAAGTTGGATGGGCATCTGATCACTGTCTACGTTTATGACAAGAAGTAATGTGCTCTGGTCATGACTTGATTTGACAGGCAACAACTATTTTTGCAACATCTCGGGCGTTGATTGCCCGATCAGGCTGTTTTGCCGGCACCAGCGGGATACTGTTGTAGTGGCCTAATAAAACAGACTCCTCAAATAGGGTTGCCATTCACCTTGCCCCGGTTGGGGACGGGGAGGAGCATTGCACGCTGGTGTCGCCTACCGCCCACTGGGTGTTGTTCCCTTTGGCACGACGTGGCGACCGTGCCCATTGGGATTCTCTCCCGCCGTTTCGTCGCCCCGGAGATTTTCGCCCGATTCGGCTCTGTTCTCTTCGTGGTGCGAAAGGAGAGGATGTCCCGTTGGATGGTGCAATCCGATCTCCCGGCTGATTGGTTTTTTGTTCCCCCTTTGCTGGTGGGTCCGGATCCTCTGTTCACGCCGCGCCTTGAACGCCAGCGCGCCGGGCTTTTTCCGTCCCCCGTCGTTTTTTTCCAAGCCGTATCAGGCAGAGATTGATCCAGCCAGTTCATATTGTATTCGTGCCGGATTTATAGATACGGGTAGTTCACGCCATGACTTAAGGTTTCATCTAATAAGCAAATTATATGTCTTGACGTGGGAAAAAATACCACTTATTATTTCAACTGTGTGAAACTGATGATCACACGTTTAGTGTTAGAGCATCATCTTCTCGATGTGATTTTTCATCGTAAAGAAGCAATTATGTTGAATATTAATTTAATGGAGGCTTAAAAATGTTTAATCAAAAAGCAGTAACAATGATGGTTCTAAGTATGGCATTGGTGGGTTTAATTCCCTTGGTTGCTATGACCGATGCTAATGCACAAACGGTCAAGTTGCGCGGTGATGGCAGTGTAGATGACACGCAGCCTGGTGCGACACCGGCTACCCCTGCGATCCCTGCAACACCCAAACTACGGGGCGATGGTAGTGTGGATGATTCTCAACCGGGTGCTTCAAGATCTGATAATGCTTCTGATCGTGGTCGTCATCATGGCCGTCACCATGGCCGCCATCACGGACGGAATCACTCGGATCGCGATGGGGATCGTTCCGGGCATCGTGAAAAGGCAGATCGCCCTGACCGCTCAGGCCGCGAAGATCGCGTTGCACGCGCAGAGCGTTCGGAAAGAGGTGAACGCACGGGACATCACTGAGGTTTAGCCCTCACAGTGACAAGGCTTGATTTGCAATTTACCCGTAACCCCCGGAAAACTTCCGGGGGTTTTTATTTGAAGCAGCGCAATACCGCAATACTATGCGTCCCATCAATTATCACAACGTAGCCCGGGCAGGGAGCGTTTATTCTGCAATCCGGTTTCAGGTAGAATGCGCGATTGATTTACAACCTTGAAAGGCACGGCCATGTATAAAATCGCACCCAGTATTCTTTCCGCCAATTTCGCCAAACTTGGCGAGGAGGTCAGTAATGTCATCGCTTCGGGCGCAGACATTATCCACTTTGATGTAATGGACAACCATTATGTCCCCAATTTAACCATCGGTCCTTTGATATGCTCCGCGATACGTCCTGTGACAACGGCGCTTATTGACGTGCATTTGATGGTAAAACCTGTGGATCGCATCATTCCGGATTTCGCCAAAGCTGGCGCAAATATTATTTCTTTCCACCCTGAAGCTTCTGAGCACATCGACCGTACGCTTGGTCTAATTCGTGAAAGTGGGTGTAAAGCTGGTCTGGTTTTTAACCCTGCCACACCTCTAAGCTTCTTGGATCATGTGATGGACAAGATAGATTTAATTTTGATTATGTCGGTCAACCCCGGGTTCGGCGGCCAAAAATTTATCCCTGAAGCGTTAGCTAAACTGCGCATTGCGCGCCAAAAAATTAACGACAGCAAACGTGACATCCTGCTGGAAATTGACGGCGGCGTGAACACCGCCAATATTGCAGAAATTGCAAAGGCGGGCGCAGATACCTTTGTGGCAGGTTCTGCCGTTTATGGCGCGGGTAAAGATACTGATCCGCATCGTTACGATTCCATCATCGCCGCTCTGCGCGCTCAGCTGGCGACAGTTAAAAAATAATGGTAAAGGTGCAATTCCCGCTCCCTGTCTCCGCGCTACTAATTGATTTGGACGGCACGCTGCTGCACACCGCGCCAGAACTTGCTGAGTCCGCCAATCGCATGTTGCGTGACTTGGGTCGTCCGGCTGCATCGCAAGATTTGTTGATGAGCTACATTGGCAACGGCATTGTGTGGCTGGTAAAACGTGCGTTAACGAGAGATATGCATGCCGAGCCGGATATGGCGTTGTTCGAGAAAGCTTTGCCAGTTTTTGAAAAGCATTACACGGAATTATTATTACAAAGCAAGCCGTTTGATGGCGTGATAGATGGGCTGAATGCCATGCAGGTAGCGGGCTTTAGATTGGGCTGCATCACCAACAAAGTGGCTCGCTATACCGAACCGTTGCTTAAAGGCGCGGGCTTGGCGAAATATTTTGAGATCATATTGGCGGGTGATACTCTGCCGGAAAAAAAACCACACCCAATGCCGTTGTTACATGCTGCAAAATTTTTTGGTGTGCCAGTTGAAAAACTACTGCTGATCGGAGATTCATCAAGTGACACTGCTGCCGCACGCGCCGCAGGTTGCCCAGTGGTGTGTGTGCCTTATGGTTACAATCACGGCGAGCCGATCGAAACACTGGATTTGGATGCGGTGATTCCAACCTTGCGGGATGTGATGAAATTAATTAAACGGGCTTAATTGAATGACTGATATGCATGGAAAGTTGTCCAAGTGAACGGGATATTGAAAGACCGCTGCAATCGATGGTGAAAATTTACACCGTTGAGTGTTTATTTTTCCCCAAAATTTTTGCAGGAGTTCATTGTGCGTCATCCCATCAACAAAGAAGAGTTTAATCACCTGGCTGAACAAGGCTACAACCGCATCCCGCTGGTCATAGATACCTTTGCCGACCTTGACACCCCGTTGTCGCTTTACCTCAAATTAGCCAATCAACCCTTTTCGTATCTGCTGGAATCGGTGCAGGGCGGCGAGCGTTTTGGTCGTTATTCGTTTATTGGCCTGCCCAGCGATACACGCCTGACAGTGCGCGGCAAGCACATCACGCTTACCACGCCGAATGGCGAAAGCACTTATGACACAGTGAATCCACTGGAATTTATCAGGCACTATCAAGCGCAATTCAAAGTTGCGCCGCTGTCTGGTTTGCCGCGTTTTATTGGCGGCTTGGCCGGTTATTTCGGCTACGATACGGTGCGTTACATCGAGCCGCGCCTATCCAATTTGGGCAAACCTGATGTTCCGGAAAAAAAAGACATCATAGGCACACCGGATATTTTACTCATGTTGACCGAGCAGCTGGCTGTGGTGGACAACCTTTCCGGCAAACTCACCTTCATTGTTTATGCCAATCCGCAGCAAAAAAATGCTTACCAAGTAGCACGGCAACGCTTGGATGAACTAATGCAAGCACTGCGTTTGCCAGTAACTATTCCAGCCTCTCCGGCATTCCCAAAAGAAGAAGCCGTATCTGAATTCGGTGAAGCGGCTTACAAACTCGCAGTGGAAAAAGCCAAGCGCTATATTTTTGAAGGGGACATTATGCAAGTCGTGCCGTCGCAGCGCATGAGCCAACCTTTCCCTGCTGCGCCGCTTAATCTATATCGTGCACTGCGCTCAATTAACCCTTCGCCATATATGTTTTATTACGACATGGGAGATCATCATGTGGTTGGCGCATCACCTGAAATTTTAGTGCGCCTGGAAGGTGAAACCGTTACCGTCCGTCCCATTGCCGGCACACGCCCGCGCGGGAAAACAGCGCAACATGATACCGAATTGGCGCAGGAATTATTGGCCGATCCCAAAGAATTGGCTGAGCATTTAATGCTGATTGATCTGGGTCGAAACGATATTGGGCGCGTGGCAAAAAGCGGTACGGTATGTCTCACCGAAAAAATGGTCATCGAACGTTACTCGCATGTCATGCACATCGTGTCTAATGTCGAAGCAAAGTTAAAGTTTGGTTTCGATGCGATAGACGTGCTTAAAGCTACTTTTCCGGCAGGCACGGTGAGCGGTGCACCCAAGGTGCGCGCGATGGAAATCATCGCCGAGATGGAACCTTCCAAGCGCAGCATTTACGCTGGTGCAGTCGGCTATCTTGGTTTTAATGGTGACATGGATTTAGCCATCGCCATTCGTACCGCTGTAATAAAAAACAAAGTGCTGTATGTGCAGGCAGGCGGCGGCCTGGTGGCGGATTCCGTGCCTGCTAGCGAATGGATAGAAACACAGAACAAAGCGCGTGCGGTATTGCGCGCAGCGGAAATGGCACTTGCAGGATTGGATAATTCCAGTTTGCAGGAGGGAACATAACCATGTTATTAATGATTGATAACTACGATTCATTCACTTACAACCTCGTGCAATATTTTGCCGAGTTGGGAGAAGAGGTGATCGTGCATCGCAATGATGAAATTACGCCAGAACAAATCGCCGCTTCAAAACCGCGGTACATCGTCATTTCACCGGGGCCGTGTACGCCCAATGAGGCGGGCGTTTCCGTACCCGTCATTCAACGTTTTGCCGGGCAGATTCCTATTCTGGGAGTGTGTCTCGGCCATCAAAGCATCGGTCAGGCATTTGGTGGAAAAATTATTCATGCAAAAAATTTAATGCATGGAAAAACCTCCGCTATTTTTCATAACGGTAACAGCGTGTTTAAAGGGTTGCCCAGTCCCTTTACTGTGACACGTTATCACTCGCTGGTAATTGATCGTGCAACATTACCGAACTGCCTGGAAATTACTGCATGGACCGATGACGGCGAGATCATGGGTGTGCGCCACAAAACATTAGCAGTGGAAGGCGTGCAGTTTCATCCTGAATCTATTCTCACTGAGCATGGTCATGCCATGCTGAAGAATTTTTTGGACGGATAAAAATATGAATTACGCCCAAACTTTAAGCAAGCTGATTGACCGCCATAATCTGGCATTTACTGAAATGCGCGAACTGATAGCAGCAATCATGGGCGGGCAACTCACGCCGGCACAAATCGCGGCGGTGCTGATTGCATTGCGTGTCAAGGGAGAAACAGTCGATGAAATCGCGGCCGCCGCACAGGTGATGCGCGAACTTTCTACCAAGGTAAATGCAAAATCAGGCGCCCATTTAGTTGACACCTGCGGTACAGGCGGCGATGGTGCGCAAACTTTTAATATTTCTACCGCCAGCGCCTTTGTGGCTGCCGCCGCTGGGGCACAGGTCGCCAAGCACGGCGGGCGTTCGGTTTCCAGCACTTGCGGCAGTGCCGATGTACTGGAAAAACTGGGCGTAAATGTGAATCTCACGCCAGAACAGGTAGCGCAATGCGTGAATCAAATTGGTATCGGCTTCATGTTTGCGCCCAACCATCACAACTCAATGAAACACGCAGCTCCGGTACGGCGCGAACTTGGCGTGCGTACATTATTTAATTTGCTTGGCCCGTTGACTAACCCGGCGGGTGCAAAAAATCAGGTGATAGGAGTTTTTCATCGCGATCTCACCACCAGGCTCGCGCAAGTATTGCAACAGCTCGGCAGCCAACATGTGCTGGTGGTGCATGGTGCGGACAGCATGGACGAAATTTCCATCAGCGGCGCGACACATATTGCCGAATTAAACAATGGGAAAATCAGTGAATACACCGTGCAGCCGCAAGATTTTGGTCTGCACATTTCACCGTTGAATAGCATTCGCGTAAACAATGCAGACGAAGCGCGCAGTATGCTATCAGCCGTGCTGGACAACCAGCAAGGTGCGGCACGTGACATCGTACAACTCAATGCCGGTGCGGCAATTTATGTGGCAGGGTTAAGTCACACGCTAGCAGAGGGAATTAAAAAAGCGGGACAATTTATTGCCAACGGTACTGCAAAAAAGAAACTGGAACAGCTTGTTGAATTGAGTTCCAGTTTTAATTCAAATTTGGCAAATCAGCTGGATGCAGCCAAATAATTACTTTGGATTTACTGCCATTACAGCCGTTGCGGATGCACCACCACTTTATTGTTCTTTCTCAGACTTTCCGGATACACCGCTACCTGCTGCGTA
>JBEBGP010000300.1:0-2206 GCA_040081045.1 Candidatus Nitrotoga sp. | reverse complement strand
GCATGGTTCATCCATCAACAGAATGGAAGGTTCGAGTGCCAAGGCACGGGCGATACACAGGCGTTGTTGCTGTCCACCTGATAATGCCAAGGCAGAACTATTCAGACGGTCTTTCACTTCTTCCCACAGTCCGACATCACGCAAGGCACGTTCCACCCGCTCATCCAATTCATGGCGCGCCCTCACGCCGTGTTCGCGCAACGGCATTTCCAAATTGCGGCGAATGGAGAGCGGAAAGGGATTCGGCTTTTGGAAAATCATGCCGACTTTACGCCGCAACGTCATCACATCCAGACTGGGCGCGGTGATTTCTTCACCGTCAATACGAATACTGCCTTGCACATGACTGCCTGGAATTAAATCGGTGAGGCGATTTAATGAGGAAAGAAAGCTGGTTTTGCCGCAACCCGATGGACCAATTAGCGCAGTGATACAGCCTTTGTTGATGTCCAGCGACACACCTTGCAGCACGGTTTTGCCGTGATAGGAAACGGCAAGGTTTTGTACCTGTATATGCGGTGCGGGGACGCAGCAGGATTCGCCCTGTTCGACATTGCCCAACGTGTAAGCCCAAGTAATTTGGAGACGAGGGGATTTGATATTCATGGTATCTTTCTCACTCGCAAAAATCGTTCTGACAAACTGACTGCTGCACTATTGATGAGCAGCAACAGCACCATCAACACCAGTGCCGAGCCGTACGCCGCTGCATCGCCACCCGATACATTCATTGATAAATCGTAAATATGCACCGATAGCGCGCGCCCCGAATCGGAGAGGGATTCGGGCATTCTGTCCACATAGCCGCTGGTAAAAATTAGCGCGGCAGTCTCGGCTAGTGCGCGCCCGATGCTGAGCATCAGTCCCACCGTAATCGCAGGCGCGGCGGCGGGCAACAATACATGCCACAGTGCAGCGGCGCGGCTCAAACCCAGTGCCGCAGCCCCGCTGCGCCACTCACCCGTTACCGAAGACAAGCCTGATGCGGTGGCAACGATAAACAAGGGCAGCATCATGCATGCCAAGGTCAGGCCACCCGACCAGATCGAAAATCCCATGCCCAGCGCAATACAGAACAGGGCATTGCCAAACAGACCGAACACGATGGACGGTACGCCCGCCAACACATTGAGGCTAATGCGCAGGATTTTTGCCAAAGCGTCCGTCGCATATTCACTTAAATACACTGCCGTCGCCAGCCCCAACGGAATCGTCACAAGCAATGCCACCATCAGAATCAGCAAGGTAGAAACCAGAATGGGGGCGATGCCGCCGTCACGTCCCGCATTCTGCGGTGAATCCAGCACAAAAGCCGCGCTGATTTTGCCAAATCCGTGTACCACCACATCGCCTAGCAACCAAAGGAATGCGCCCACTACCAAAGCGGTTGCCAGCCAGACTGTCAGCGTCAGCACAGCATCGCTAAATTTTCCCGTGTGCTTAAACATATCATTGACCTCCGCGCCTGCCTGCCAACCACGCCAACACTGCAACCATGAACATCAGCAACAAGCCCGATGCAAATAGCGCGGCACGGTGCTCACCCGCCGCGTAGGACATTTCTAGCGCGATATTGGCGGTCAGCACACGCACGGGGTCGAATAGACTGCTTGGGGTTTGCACCACATTGCCCGCCACCATCAGCACCGCCATGGTTTCACCCAAGGCGCGCATCGCTGCCAACACTGCGCCACTGAAAATCCCCGCGCGCGCTTCGGGTAACGCGACACCTAGCACAATGCCTTTACGGCTCAAACCCAATGCTGCCGCGCCCTGCAAATTGGCAGGGGCAACGGCTGCCAGCGCCGCCTCGCTGGTGAGTGCCACCGTGGGCAGCACCATCAGCGCAAGAATCAATATCGCCGCCAGCAAGCTCGCCCCAGGAGGTTCCCAACCTGCAATCAATGGCACTAGCACGGTCAATCCCCACAAGCCATACACCACCGAGGGAATACCTGCCAACAACATCATCACGCGGCGCAGCGGCAGCACCAGCCAACGCGGCGCATAAAAATGACTGAACACTGCGCTCGCCAAACCCAGCGGCAAGGCAAGCAATAACGCCCCTAGACTGGCTGCCAGTGTTGCCCACAACATGGGTAAAAGATTGAATAAACCGCTGGTAGGAAACCAACCTTCGCTGGCGAAGAAACGTGTCCAGCCGCCGCCCGCCAGTACCACCCAGGATTCCTTGAGCAACAAGGCC
>JBEBGP010000367.1:0-2206 GCA_040081045.1 Candidatus Nitrotoga sp. | reverse complement strand
GCGTGCAATGTATCTTCATTTGTAGAAATGGTTTGAATTACGCCGTTCCAGCGTAATATATCGGCGACCCCAAGTGGGGTTGCTTCAGGTAAAATGCCGTGAATTATTTTGTTCCATTCTGCCAGTTGATTAAGCAGTGGTTGATTGAGCTGTGTGAGATTCTGGTCTATCTGGCGCGCTGTAAAATTGGCACGGCATTCAACCTTGCCTCGCGTGATTTGCGCGCTGATGGCTACACGAAATGTCGTTTCCAATATACGCAAGTCATCCGGTAAGCGTAACTGTAAATCGAAGCTGCGTGAGTTCACTGCGCGTAATTCCAGCGTGAATATGCCTGTTTCAGTTTCTATAGTGGTAACGGCAAAGCCAGTCATGCTGCAAATCATTAGGTGCTCCGAGTTTATCCCGAATTAAATTGGAACAATTTAATTCGGGGCTGAAGTAAATTGGCACCCAATATCAGCCCCCTCCTACAATAATTTCAATGGCTATTTGGGTGTTCCGTCATGGAATCTGAATTCACATTCCCTGGGGAAAGGCGGAAACGATTCTTTGGAGATCCCCCAATCACTCTCCTCCCATTCAACCGCACCACCCCATATTTCATGGACTCGACACGCCACAGGGTGGGGGATGATTCGCCTGATTTTCCTGTAACACAGCCTCGCCAATTCCTTATACAAAAGTTGCACTTCAGGGTTGAACCCGCCCTTTCATACAAAAAATAAAATTTCAGTAAACCGTTTGCTTAAGAAAACACTTGCCTAAATATTACCTTCCTATCTTTCCCTCTTTGCCGGAAAGTAAATTTTGAATATTGTGTTTATGCCGCCAGATAAGCAGCAATGATACTACCGTTGTCAGCACAATATATTCTGTTGGCAATTTCAACAGCCAGGCAAAAGCAGGCGCGCATAGCGCCGCCAGCAACGCGGATAACGATGAATATCTAAATATAAACGATACCAGAATCCATGTAGCTAACGCGCCCAACCCCAACCAGACATTAATCGCCAGCATGATGCCCAATGCGGTGGCGACTCCTTTGCCGCCTTTGAAGCGTAAAAATATCGGGAATAAATGCCCAAAAAAAACAGCCAGTGCAACGGCAGCCACAAACCACAATGTATCATCCGTTGCAGGGGCAAATTTTTGTGCCAACCACACCGCCAACCAACCTTTGGCAGCATCGCCAAGCAGGGTCAAGGCGGCCGCTGATTTTTTCCCGCTACGCAACACATTGGTTGCACCAGGATTCTGTGAGCCATAGGTGCGCGGGTCGGGCAGGCGAAACACATGGCTCATCAATACTGCAAAAGAAACAGAGCCCAATAGATAGGCACACACGATAGCCATTATAAAAAGGGGGGACATGGTCTGGGATATCTTAAAAAATGCACAGACGCAAATTTTACGCTATTCTGCCCCTACAACCTGCTGCCCCAATCATCATCATGGATATTATTTTTTTACGTGAACTCAAAATTGACACATTGATCGGCGTATATGAATGGGAAAAGCGCGTGCCGCAAACGCTGCAATTTGATCTGGAAATTGCACTGCCTAACAGTAACGCTTGCCACAGTGATGATATTGCGGATGCCATGAATTACGCCGATGTGGTGCAGCACATAAAAACGCTATTGAGCCAGCGTCATTTTAATTTGCTGGAAGGGCTGGCCGAACACATCGCACAAATGTTGCTGCAGGATTTTAATGTGCCATGGGTGAAAATCAGCGTGGCAAAATTGCATGCAATTCGTGGCAGTCGTATGGTGGGTATTAGCATAGAGCGCGGGCAAAAGGCTTATTCCAATTCGCATTAAAAACGATAACTGTGTACCCGCAAGCACTAAAAGTACGCAATCCGCTATGGGCTAAGCCCATGCGGAATTGTCAGGGGTAGCCCGTGATTGTACCAAAGGCAGGCAATCCACTACGCAGCAAGCTGCGTAGTGGAATTGACTCTAAAGCCGATGAATCGGCAACAACCACGCACCGTCGCCTCATCCTTGCCGCCTTGTTCTCTTTTTTAACGCGAATTGGAATTCGCAGACAACTTTGGTGAGAAAAAGAAGTGTTTGTTTACTTGAGTCCCAGAATAAATATGGAAAGTTGGGGGGAGGTAACCAACTTAAGGAAGCACTGATTTAATCCCACATGGCCGTGACATCGGCTTTGCGGGATGGAATGCACGGAGCAAGGC
>JBEBGP010000117.1:0-2216 GCA_040081045.1 Candidatus Nitrotoga sp. | reverse complement strand
ATTCGCGGCAGGCTGATAGAAAAGAATGCCCAGCCAATTAATGCCGAGATGTTCACGGAAGAGCGCGCAAAAAGGTTGGTATCACGTGAGTTTAATTTGTCATCAGCCGCTGAAATGCAAACCGACAACAAACTGCTGGAAGGTCGCTGGTGGCGTGCCGAAGAGGCCGCTGCGCCACTGTTGTCTTTAGAGTTTGATATCGCACAAGCGTTGAACATTAAACTGGGTGACACACTCACTTATGATATTGCGGGTAGTAAAATCACCTTAACAGTGACAAGCATCCGCAAAGTAGAGTGGGACAGCATGCGCGCTAACTTTTTTGCTGTGACGCCACCTGATACTTTAGCTCAATTCAGTGCCAGCTACCTGACCGCATTTTATTTGCCTAAAAGCAAGGATAATGTGCTTAACAGCATGCTGCAACAGTTTCCTAATTTCACCGTGATTGATGTTGCCAGCATCATGAATCAAGTACGTGACATCATGAGCAAGCTCGCCACAGCAGTGAGCTTTGTGTTTGGCTTCTGTGTGCTGGCAGGGGTTGCTGTGCTGTATGCTGCACTGGTGGCTACCCGTAGCGCGCGTCTGCAAGAAGCCAGTTTGTTGCGAGCATTTGGCGCATCACGCAAGCAGGTGACATTGATGATGCTGACGGAGTTTTCAAGTATAGCTGTGCTAGCCTCTATTGTCGCGGTGTTGGTTGCCAGCGGTTTAAGTTATTATTTAAGCCGATATGTGTTGGATATTGTGTATCAATTTAACTTACCATTAGCGCTTAGTGTCTTGGCAACAGCACTTGTATTAATTCCACTTGCCGCATGGCTAGTCATCCGTGGCTATTTAAATGTAGCACCAAAACAGCTACTAAACAGCATCTAGTCATTCGTATATATGGTTGTATATAACCACCATTATTGGTTGTATACAACCAATTAATTAGCATATAATACATATGGAGGTCCGTTTTATTAAGTTAAGTGATTGATCTATTTTAATGTTTTCACAAACTTTTCCTTAGGAATGTTTTTTGCATATTGATACTAGATGTAATAAGAAATAATTTCTATCCTAGGGAAAAAATATGAATTCAATCAATAAACCAAAATCTTTGTTACTAGCGGCACTGGTAGCTAATGCATTGCCATATTTAGCAATTGCAGAAGAAGCTAACAATATCACTACCGATAAAGTTGAAGTGATTTCTACCACACCGTTGCAAGGAGTCGGGCTGCCAAAAGAGCTCATTCCAGCGAATATCCAAAGCGTAAAAGGTGAGGATATGGTTGATCAAAACAACCTTAGTATTGCAGATTTTCTTTCTAGCGGTATGTTGGGCATTAACGTCAATGAAGTTCAAAATAATCCTTATCAGCCCAATGTGAATTATCGCGGTTTTACCGCATCCCCTTTACTTGGCACGCCGCAAGGTTTGTCAGTATTTGTTGATGGCGTGCGTGTAAATGAGCCATTTGGTGATGTAGTAAATTGGGACTTGATTCCCTTAAACGCGATTTCAGGTATGAATTTAATTCCTGGCTCTAACCCTGTATTTGGCTTGAATACTTTAGGGGGTGCACTTTCAATCAATACTAAAAGCGGTCGTACAGATCCAGGTGGCGCTATAGAGTTGTCAGGCGGCTCATGGGGGCGCATCAATGGAAGCGCGGAATATGGCGGTGTTGCTAACAATGGCGTGGATTATTTCTTTGCTGTAAACGCTTTAAACGAGCAAGGCTGGCGTGACTCTTCGCCATCTGACGTACGTCAAGGGTTTGCTAAAATTGGCTGGCAAGGCGAAAAAACAGATGCAAACTTGAGTCTAACATTGGCGGATAACGAGCTTATTGGCAATGGCTTAGTACAAAAAGAATTTCTGGATAATTTAGGTTGGGACTCGATTAACACCAAACCGGATGTTACCGACACGACGATGGCTTTTTTAAACTTTAATATGAATCATTACTTTACGGATGATACGGTGTTTAGCGGCAACACTTATTACCGAAATGCGCGGACGAAAACACTCAATGGTGACGTGAATGACGATGTAGATGATGCTGTATTTTTGGCTGATTGTACTGGCGGTGCTGATCCGGAAGCTGAGTGCGGTGGGGCTTTAAACCGTAGTAAATCCAAGCGTGAAGGGTATGGCTTCACTGCGCAATTGGCCTTCAACCAAGATTTGTTTGGTAAGAAGAATCAGCTGATTACTG
>JBEBGP010000053.1:0-2217 GCA_040081045.1 Candidatus Nitrotoga sp. | reverse complement strand
GTGTGTACTCTTGCTTTAAATCTGAATTTTTATGTTGTTTATAGTTTGCATAGGCTAAGCTAGCAAGCCCATTTCTACTAGTATGCAGGGTATTATCTTTTTCTGCCAAATCTTCATTTTTCAGCAAACCCAGTGTGACTAAAGCACTAAAATCTATGAATGCTGGATTGCCTGCATGCGCGCTTAAACATTGGTATGGAGAGCCATCGTCATGCGTCATATTAAGTGGCAACGTTTGCCAAATACGTGCACCGATGTCAGCTAAAAAATCGACAAATTTAAACGCATCTGCACCAAAATTAGCTGATGGCAGCGAGCTAATATGCAACAGTACGCCCGCTGTGCGTGATGCTTGGTTAAGTGTTACCTGGCTTGTTGTTTTTGGTGCTGCCATGAAGTTGATTTAGCTTTCTTTGCCTCGCTTCATGGTTCCGCTATTAGCAGCGATTTCACTTTCTTGCAGTGTGCTATCTACATTAATTGGTAGAGACAAATTAAGTGGTACTGGCAGTTTTAATAATACGTATAAATTGCTTAAATTGCGCCGGTACAGATTATCGAAACTGCTAATGCTGGCGGCGGAATTGTAATCGCCTAACCACCAAAACCAATCCGATCCTTCACAGACAGCAAGCTGGTCTTCACATAGTTTAATTTGTTCGATAGTTAAAACCCCACTTTGCACGGCTTGATCATAAGCAAGTTTAGCCTCGCACAGTAAATCCCAGCCACGATTTTTATCTTTACTGCCTATCCAGGTGCTAAAAGTGCCGTACACCCAACTGCCAGCGGCGATTTCTGGCAAATTACCACAAAATACTTTATATGGACTTTTACTAGGGTCTTCAATGGCTTGCAATATCTCAGATTGCGTCACCATTTCAATATCGGGGTGATTGCTAAGTGCCTGATACAACTCGGTCAAAAAATAATGCCCGTTGTAGGGATAATATTCCCACGCATTTTCGCCATCCAAAATTACGCTCACCACTGGATTTTCGTGCATTTGAAAACTAGTACGCACTTGTTCTAAGTCTTTAATAAAGTCGTTTACCGCATCGGTACTGTGCATTTTAGAATACTCAAAGCCAATCTTGTCTGATAGCCTGTCATCTCTAAAAAAGCACACAATTTCATCTGTACCATTGCTAATTTTGTAAGGCTTGTACAAATAATCATGATGTGAGATTAACGCTTTTTTAGGATTAGACTTCATCAAACTATTGGTGAGCACCGTTTCGCCCGAGGCCGCCCATTTAACCCCCTGCTTGGCTAACAGCAACAAGGCATCTTTCGAGATAGAGCCTTCTGCAGGCCACATACCGACTGGCTTTTCACCAAACCTACGCGCATGTGAGGCTTGTGCTTGCTGCACATGGCTGACAGCACGCGCTTCGCCACCACTATACTTTTGCGCATGCGGCAATTCTGCATTGGGCATGGCGTCTAGTGTGCTATTAAAATCTAACAGCAATGGCAAAATGGGATGGTGATGTGGTGTACTAGATATTTCGATTTGACCTTTTTGCTGTAAGGTTTTGTAGCGTGGAATTAAATTGCGAATGATTTCACCTACTAGTTTAAATAAAGCCTTGCGATCCTTAGCATTAAAGTGACTGCCCTTGGCAATAAGTGTTTGCACCAATCTATTGCCACGCTTAATGCTCTCACCCATCCACGCCAAGTGATACCAGACCAATAAATCGGCTTTATATTGCGCTGAGAAATATTGTAGACTGAGGTCATCAGCGCCTTGGCTGGCCACTTGGTACAAATGATACAAACGCTGATATGCGACGTAAGGCGACAGCATTTTCTCGTGATGGCTTTTAAAGCAGCTGTCGATAATTAGTTCACAGCCCTCGGCTGAAACATGATCTAAATCATCCGCCCCAAGCATTTGCAATAGCGGGTCTTTAATGACTCCCGTGTCAAATTGCACTACATAGTCTTCTAACTGGTCTAGCAAAATCGGTACGAAGTTAAAGGTAACGCGCGCCTTCACGTTAGCCTCTAAGTGGTGCGCCATGTCAGAATAATCTTTAATGGCATGCAAATAAGTCCAAGGTAAAATGTACTCACCCGTGATTAAATCGCGATAATCAGGTTGGTGCATGTGCCAGTAAATATTAATTAAAAGTTTTGCTGGTGCCATCATTTATTCATTCTACAATTAATTATTTTGTTAATACTTGCTTGGTTAGATATGTTCAGTTA
>JBEBGP010000154.1:0-2219 GCA_040081045.1 Candidatus Nitrotoga sp. | reverse complement strand
CTATAGGCACGCCCCAGAAAATCATTCGCTGCCGGCAAATTTCCCGCCGCCAAGGCTGCCCGAATGGTTGTACTGGAAATTCGTTCATCATTTAGAAGCACGCTTGACATGGCTTGCACGGTCACGCCATATTCGGCAGACATTTTATTCATCAATGCGAAATCTCCCGCACGTTTGCTGCCAAAGCGAAAATCATCGCCTACCAGAATAAACTTTGCGGCTAATTTCTGGCATATCGCACGCATAAAATCCTGCGCCGTCATGTGTGCGAAATGCGCATTAAAACGACATACATGCACTTGATCGATCCCGATCTTTGCGAAAAATTCCAGTTTTTCACGCATACTGGTCAACCGTGCGGGTGCTTGCTGTGGCATGAAAAATTCGCGCGGGTGCGGCTCAAATGTTAATACCGCAGTGGGCAGGCCGCGGGATTTCGCCGCCTCGCTTAATTGATTTAACAGTGCTTGATGCCCCAGATGCACCCCATCAAAATTACCAATGGTCAGTGCGACAGCTTGTCTGACAAGCTCGGGGGCGGAAGAACCTGATCTTGCTGAATACAATCCACGAAAAATCAACATCAATAATAGTCACAGTTTTTAAGTCGATGCGTTTTTAAATTTACTTTGCGTCTGAATTTTATGGCGTATAGATGTTGCAATTCCGGTTGCATCCAGGCCGCAAGCTGCCAGCATTTTAGCGGGATCACCTTGTTCTAAAAATTTATCCGGCAAACCAAGTTGCAGAAGTGCGTTGTACAGTTCATATTGTTGCAAACATTTTGCTACCGCACTACCCGCGCCACCCTGAATGGTATTTTCTTCAGCCGTCACGAATAGTTCATGGGTTTGAGCCAATTGCAAAATTAATTCAGTGTCCAACGGTTTTACGAAACGCATATTGACCACCGTCGCATCCAACTCTTCCGCAGCCACCAGGGAGGGTGCAAGCATGGAGCCAAAGGCCAGAATCGCCACCTTTTTTCCCGCGCGTCGAATCTCTCCCCGGCCTATGGGCAGTGCCTGCATTTCCTTAACAGGCGCAACTCCCGGACCCGTGCCGCGCGGGTAGCGCACTGCCGTGGGTGAATCCATTTGCATGGCGGTATAGAGCATTTGGCGGCATTCGTTTTCATCCGCCGGGGTCATGACGATCATGTTGGGTATGCAACGCAAGAAGCTCAAATCAAAGCTGCCCGCGTGGGTTGCGCCATCCGCGCCGACTAATCCGCCACGGTCTATAGCCAGCAATACCGGTAAATTTTGTATGGCGATGTCGTGTATGAGTTGATCGTAAGCGCGTTGTAGAAACGTGGAATAAATGGCCACCACCGGTTTCATACCCTCACAGGCCAGCCCTGCAGCAAAGGTCAACGCATGTTGCTCGGCAATGCCCACATCAAAATATCTATCCGGGAAACGCCGCGCATATTCCACCATGCCCGAGCCTTCGCACATAGCGGGCGTAATCCCCACCACACGTTTATCCTGCTCAGCCATGTCGCACAGCCATGCACCAAAAACTTGTGTATAGCTGGGCTTGGATTCATTATTGGGTTTGGCAATAATGCCTTGCGCGGGATCAAATTTTCCTACGCCGTGATAGAGCAGACAGTCAGCTTCAGCCTGGGCATAGCCTTTGCCTTTTTGCGTGACCACATGCAAAAATTGCGGCCCTTCCAATTCACGGATATTGCTTAAAGTGGTGATGAGCGTGTCGAGATCGTGCCCGTCAATCGGGCCAATATAGTTGAAGCCAAATTCTTCAAACAAAATGCTCGGCGTGATCATGCCTTTAACATGCTCTTCCGCACGCTTAGCAAATTCCAGTACTGGCGGAATATTTTTCAACATTTTTTCACTGCTGCGCCGCATGGCCGAATAAAATCGGCCCGACAACAATTTCGCCAGATAATTATTCAGCGCGCCGACCGGACGCGATATCGACATATCGTTGTCATTCAGCACGACCAACAAATTGGTCAACATCGCACCCGCATTATTCAAAGCCTCAAATGCCATGCCACCGCTCATCGCACCGTCGCCGATAATTGCCACGGAACGCTGGTTGCTGCCGCTCAATTGAGCCGCCACAGCCATGCCCAACGCGGCTGAAATGGAGGTGCTGGAATGCGCCGTACCAAATGCGTCATAAACACTTTCTTCGCGCTTGGGGAAACCCGATATACCGCCCGCCATGCGGAGTGTCTTCATCGC
>JBEBGP010000227.1:0-2219 GCA_040081045.1 Candidatus Nitrotoga sp. | reverse complement strand
GCAAGCTGCTGGTGCGCTATGAAAAGCTGGAACGCAGCTTCATCGGCCTGAATCATTTGGCCGCCGCCATCATCGCGTTCCGCAAAGTGCCGTTAAAGGCTAATATTATTTACGGATAAGTTCTTAATAGCCGGCAATATTTTCCCGATTACTTTTCAATAATACCTTTACAGCACCGCTGCCGCCCTCATGCGGCTGGGTTTCGCAGAATGCCAGCACTTCTGAACATTGCGTTAACCAATGGCGTGAACGTGTTTTCAGCACCCCCGCTCCGCCCTCTGCGTGCCAGCCCTTGCCGTGAATAATACACACGTAGCGCAAATTATTGGCAATGGCTTCACGCAAAAACTGCAGCAATAATTTTTGCGCCTCGTCGCTGGTTAAGCCATGTAAATCCAGGCTATCTTGTATTTTTCCACGGCGCAGCTTACGCAACTCCATGCGCGCAATGCCTGGCCGGGTAAATTCGGTGAGCAGATTATTTTCCGCGCCAAAGTCGGATAAATTATTTCTGGGCGGTGCAGAGTCTGTGGTTCGTGGTTTATGTTGAGTGGGTTGAAGCGGCGGCGCAGAAGCATTTGCACGATTAGCGGGCGGTAATGGAATGACCTGCCCCAGCGCTTGCCGAAATAATTCGGCATCGGCAGCACTGGGAGTGACAGGCTGTTTTTTATTACTCACGGCTTTTAAGATTATTCATGACATTTTGTTTTCATGAATGAGGGGGGAAGAATATCCGCATTGTTTAATCCCTGCACTTACTTTCTGCGGCTCAGATATTTGTCCGCATCCAACGCCGCCATGCAGCCGGTTGCCGCGCTGGTCACCGCCTGGCGATACACATGATCCTGCACATCGCCAGCGGCAAACACACCGGGGATACTGGTGGCGGTTGCATCGCCAGTATTGCCACTGCGCGTGATAATGTAGCCATTTTCCATGTTTAATTGCCCGGCAAAAATATCGGTATTGGGCTTGTGCCCAATGGCGATGAATACACCAGTCAGGGTGCAACTCTCCATCTCTGTCGTGGTGACATGTTTGATGCGAATGCCAGTTACGCCTGTGTTATCTCCCAACACTTCCTCCAACACACAGTGCAGTTTCAGCGTAATTTTTCCTTCGGCTACTTTTGCCATGAGTCTATCTACCATGATGCGCTCTGCACGGAAGGTGTCGCGCCGATGGATCAATGTGACATGGTGGGCGATGTTGGACAAATATAATGCTTCTTCAACAGCGGTATTACCGCCGCCAACCACGGCCACGTCTTGCCCGCGATAAAAAAATCCATCACAGGTCGCGCAACCTGATACGCCCCTGCCCATAAAGGCCTCTTCGGATGGCAGCCCCAAATATTGGGCAGATGCACCCGTCGCAATAATCAGCGCATCGCAGGTGTAGTGTGCGGAATCGCCTTCCAGCATGAACGGTTGTTGCTGGAGGTGGGCGGTGTGTATGTGGTCATAAATAATTTTTGTATCAAACCGCTCGGCATGCTGCTGAAAGCGTGCCATTAAATCGGGGCCCTGTACGCCCATTGCGTCGGCAGGCCAGTTATCCACATCGGTTGTGGTCATCAGCTGTCCGCCTTGTGCCATGCCGGTTAACAATACTGGCTTCAAATTGGCACGAGCCGCATACACTGCCGCGCTATAGCCCGCAGGTCCCGAGCCTAAAATAATCAAACGATGATGTTGAGTTTGCATAAATACACTTTCAATTAAAATGAATAACGAGATCAAAATTTAGCAGTGCCGCACCCGATGGACAAGGTTAAAATACGCACCATGAATATCCGCGCTATTTTACCCTTTTTATTGTTGCTCTTTCCTGGTTTGGTGTCCTCCGCTCAGGCTGCTGACCTGCCGCAAATCCCGCAATTTATAGACGAGATGGTGACCAAGCATCAGTTTCAGCGCGCTGAATTGGTCGAAGCTTTTCAGCGCGCGCAACACCGCCCGGCAATTATCAAAGCGATTACTTCCCCTTCCACTACTCGGCCTTGGCCTGAATATCGCGCATCTTTTGTAAACGATAAACGCATCAATGGCGGTGTGGAATTCTGGCTCAAGCATGAAGCGGCATTGCTCCGCGCCGAGAGAGAATATGGCGTGCCGCCGGAAATTATTATTGCGGTGATTGGCGTGGAAACTATTTATGGCCAGCTGGCGGGCGGGTTTCGTACACTGGATGCATTGGTGACGCTGGCATTTGAT
>JBEBGP010000337.1:0-8723 GCA_040081045.1 Candidatus Nitrotoga sp. | reverse complement strand
GAGTGAAGGTGACCGTGCCGTTGGCGTTCAACAAGACCGTGCCACCGATGCCGCTGGCAACGCTGGCGATGGTCAACAGGTTATTTTCCACGTCGGTGTCGTTGCCGGTTAATTGTGAGGCGGTATAAATGATGGCGGTGTCTTCGGTTGCATCAAGGGTGTTAGCGTTGGCAAGCGGTGCGTCGTTGACCGCCGCCACGTTGACCGTGACAGTGGCACTGTTGCTGGTGCCTTGCCCATCGCTGGCCGTGTAGCTGAAACTGGCCGCGCCACTGAAATTGGCAGTCGGGGTGAAAGTGACCGTGCCGTTGGCATTCAACACGACCGCGCCATTGCTGCCACTGGTAACACCGGCGATGGTCAGCGGATTACCATCCGCGTCGGTGTCGTTATCGGTTAATTGTGCGGCGGTATAGGTGACGGCAGTGTCTTCGATCGCCGCCAGGGTATCGGCAGTGGCAAGCGGTACATCGTTAACCGCCGCCACATTGACCGTGACGGGGGTACTGCTGCTGGTGGTGCCTTGCCCATCGCTGACCACGTAGCTGAAGCTGGCCGCGCCACTGAAATTAGCGTTGGGCGTGAAGGTGACCGTGCCGTTGGCATTCAACAAAACCGTACCGCCGCTGCCGCTGGCGACGCCGGTGAGGGTCAACGGATTGCTATCCGCATCGGTGTCATTGCCGGTTAATTGTGCGGCGGTGTAGGTGATGGCAGTATCTTCGGTTGCTGTAAGAGTGTCGGCTGTGGCAACCGGCGCGTCGTTGACCGCCGCCACGTTGACTGTGACGGTGGCGCTGTTGCTGGTGGCGTTTGCGCCTTGCCCATCACTGGCTGTGTAGCTGAAACTGGCCGCGCCGCTGAAGTTCGCGGTCGGGGTAAAGGTGACCGTACCGTTGGCATTCAACAGGACTGTGCCGCCGGTGATGCTGGCGACGCTGGCGATAGTCAACGGGTTGTTTTCCACGTCGGTGTCGTTGCCGGTTAATTGTGTGACGTTGTAAGTAGCAACGGTGTCTTCGGTTGCCACAAGGGTGGTGTCGGCAATGGCAAGCGGGGCATCGTTGACCGCCGCCACATTGACCGTGACGATGGTGCCACTGCTGGTGGCCGCGCCATCGCTGGTCACGTAGCTGAAGCTGGCCGCACCGTTGAAGTTGGCGGTCGGGGTGAAGGTGACTGTGCCGTTGGCGTTCAACACGGCTGTGCCGCCGATGCCGCTGGTAACGGTGGAGATGCTCAGCTGGTTGTTAGTGTTGTCCACATCGGTGTCGTTGCCCAGTAATTGTGCGGCGGTATAAGTGGCGACAGTATCTTCGGTTGCCGCCAGAGCCGTAAGGGTGGTGTCGTTCACTGCGACGGGTGCATCGTTGACATTGGTAAAATTAATCGTGGCGGGCGCGGGGATTGTAGGTGCACCAGGGATAGCAAAGCCATTATCTGTGCCCGTTACCAGGGTATTGAATGAAGGTGCGGCTTCTCCGCCATTGTGTATGAATTGAATGCTACCTGCCCTGACCTGCTCGGCGGTAAAACTAAAGATGGGCACAGCAGGATTGGAAGCCAGCACAAAATTCCCATTGGTGACTGCGCTTACGGTAAAGGTGTACACCAGTAAATCTCCAGCTGTATCGGCATCCACGTTGGCAAAATTTGCAGCTCCCATCGTAACCGTTCCGCCTTCCGAAATTGTCAGGGCGTTTGCAACCAGCCGTGGTGCCTCGTTTAAGGGAGTGACAGTGAAAGACACCCGTCCAGTGTCGATCAGAGGGGCCGGAGTAGCATTGCTTCCAGTCGTGCCGTTGTCCTGCACGGTGTAGTCAAACGAGGCCGTGCCGTTGAAGTCAGCTGTGGGGGTGAAGTCGATGTTCGAGCCATTGACAACGGCGGTGCCGCCCACCACGTTGGCCAAGCTGGTGATGGTTAGTGTTTGCGCTATCTCCGCATCACCGTCGACATCGTTGGCCAGGAGGGAGGCGATGCTGATATTCCGCACACCGCTGTCTTCAACTACATCGGATAAACTATTATCAGCAGCTACAGGCGCATCGTTCACAGGGGTGACATTGACGGCAATGGTGCTGTCGGCTATCGCAGAATTATCATCGCTCGTAGTTACGGTGACGGTGTCTGTGGTTATATTTGCGCCGTTATAGTCCGGGTTGGCACGGTACACCAGGCCATTCAGTGCATTGTTGATATTGGCCTGTGTGCCGCTGAAGGTCATACTGGTATCGGTTGTGCCGCTACCCTGAGTAAAACTCAGCCCGGTTATTCCAGACAAGGTTAATAGGCCATTGTTTGCGGACAGGATGACGGTGACATTCGATCCATCCGCGTCCAATACGCTGATACCGTTAATGGTGAGATTCGTATCCTCGGCAACGGTTTGCAGACCGGGTACAGTGTTGCGCGGTGCGTCGTTCAATGCTGTGACATTCACCTGCACTGCTGCACTACTGCTGCCCGTACCGTCAGTGATGGTATAATCGAAAGTGGCGGTGCCGTTGAAGTTCGCAGCCGGGGTGAAAGTGATGGTGCCGTCGGCGTTCAACACGACTGTGCCACCGGTGCCGTTGGTAACAGAGGTGAGCGACAGGGAATTGCCTTCGGCATCTCTATCGTTGCCGAGCAGGGCTGCCGCGGCGATATTAAGAGGAGTGTCCTCGCCAGTCGTGAAAGTATCGCTCACGGCGACGGGGGCAGCATTATTGGGTGTATCCTCGCTGTCAGTTGCCACAATACCCACTCCCAAACCCATCGCTGCGGCACCTGCAATTGCTGTCCCCGTACCTACTCCTGCGCTGCTTAATATTGCGCCGATTCCGCCAGCCGAACTTGCGGTGGTGGCACCTGCTGCAACGGCGGCATCTGCGGCAACTGCGGTGGTAGCACCTGCTGCGACTGCTGTGTCTGCGGTAGCTGCAGCGGCAGCACCGGTGATTTCGGCTTGGGCAAGCTGCAGCGGCTCTTGCGCTGACTCCCCGTTTTCCCCGCCCGACTCCAACTCTGAGTTTTCACCCGCGAGTAATTCTTCATCCGTTTTGCGCTTGACATGGCTGCCGTTTTTCTTGGACACCGACTGTGACAATACGCCATCATTCGCCAGCAATTGAGGCAGCTGCGTCATGATCGCAGACGCTTTATCAACAGGAGAATTATGGAT
Source organism: Candidatus Nitrotoga sp. (assembly GCA_040081045.1). Taxonomy (GTDB): domain Bacteria; phylum Pseudomonadota; class Gammaproteobacteria; order Burkholderiales; family Gallionellaceae; genus Nitrotoga. The sequence goes on along the minus strand of JBEBGP010000337.1, from coordinate 5,557 downwards.
GGCGGAAGAATTGTGAGTGGAAGAAGTAGAAGTGGAAGAAGAAGTGGATTGGGAAGCCATAGTTCTAAAGTCTCCTGTAAAAATTTTGGGGGTACCAGACTTTGAGTATACCAAAAAACACTAACAAGGCTGAGTTTTGTAGCTGGCAACCTCACGCAATAGAAATCGCCCGATTTTCTTTCCGCTCCGCTCAAAATCAAATCACACAATTATGCACATAATTTAGAAGTGCCCTAAAAAATGGGGGGAATTATTTTTTCTTACTTGGTCTTTTCCATCCGGCCACGGTTGTTTGTTTCGCGCGCGACAAAGTCAGCGCATCCTTTGGCGCATCACGGGTAATGGTTGATCCCGCGCCTATGGTGGCATTACGCCCGATTGTTACAGGTGCGATGAGTTGCGTGGCCGAGCCAATAAATGCGCCATCTTCTATCACGGTGCGGTGTTTGTTCGCGCCATCGTAATTGCAGGTGATTGTGCCCGCACCAATGTTTACCCGGCTGCCGACCGTGCTGTCGCCAATGTAACTGAGGTGATTGGCTTTGCTGTTTGCGGCGATTTCACTATTTTTAATTTCTACAAAATTGCCCACATGCACCTCGTCATGCAAACTGCTTCCGGGTCGCAGTCGCGCATAGGGGCCGATCCGGCAATTTGAGCCGACCTTGGTTTGCTCGATATGACTGAATGGATGGATGATGGTGGCATGACCAATATCAGCGTGTTTTATGATGCTATACGCGCCCACTTTCACCTGATCACCCAAACAAATATCGCCTTCAAAAATGCAGCCTACGTCAATTTCCACATCACGGCCACAGGTGAGCGTACCTCTTATATCTATTCGCGCAGGATCTGCCAACGTTACGCCACACTCCAACAATTGCTGCGCCTGCTCTTCTTGCCAGGAACGCTCCAACGCTGCCAACTGAGCCTTGCTGTTCACACCCACCACCTCCCACGCATGGACCGGCTGCTCTGCTTGAATTGCAACACCACCTGCAACCGCCATTGCGACGATGTCCGTTAAATAATATTCACCCTGAATATTTTTATTATCCAGCCGCGCTAACCAAGCTCGCAGATGCCGCGTGGGAACCGCCAGAATGCCCGTGTTCACCTCTTTGATTGCGCGTTGTGCTGGCGTGCAATCTTTATCTTCAATGATGCGTACAATATTCCCATGCTTATCCCGTTCAATACGGCCATAGCCAGCCGGGTTATCAAGCAATGTTGTGAGCAGCACCAGTTTATCCGGCACAGCCAACATTTTTCTTATAGTGGTTGACCGAATGAGCGGTACATCGCCGTATAACACCAGTGTCACGCCATCTTGAGGCATGTGTGGGATGGCCTGCTGCACAGCATGACCCGTTCCTAACTGCGGTTCCTGCAAAATAAAACTGGCCTGGTATGCGGCGGCGGCTTGAGACACCTCCTCACCACCATGACCGTAGATGACATATATTTTGTGTGCGCCACTTTGTACGGCGGAATCCAAAACATGCATCAACAGAGGCTTGCCAGCCAGCGTATGCAGCACTTTGGGCTTGTCAGAGCGCATGCGTTTACCTCGCCCTGCAGCAAGAATCACTACGTTAATTTCCATCATTAAGTTATGGTTCAGTGGGTAAGTTTGTAGAGTGCCCCGGCTGCGGCCAAATTGCGCGCTCGCTGTGTTGCACCCCTCGCCAGGGAGAATAACCCCTGGCCTTCGGGAAGGCGCCTTGCGATCATCACAATTTGGTCTGCAACGCTGCTCATGAAGGATTAAATCAGTGCCCCTCTAAGTATAATCAATTTGATTGATGCTGAACATTTTCCTTTGCGCAACCAAAAAAAGCCACTTCGCAACATTTATTTAAGGGGCTGCAGCAGATTAGCTGAAATATTAAGCCAATGGGATAAAGGTAACGCATTGCAAACCAATACATCAACACCCGTTAAAACACACCACATTGCCCCAGCCAAAATCAAGCGCGGCAATGTATTCCTGCCGTTTTACACAGTCTTGCACCAAACTAACGCATCATTTGGCATGGCCACGCTGACCAACGGCATACCCCATAACCGAAACAGAAAGTAAAAAATTTTCACCTACCCAGCCCATATTTATGCACTCGTTTATGGCAAACTAGCGCCTGTCTTAATTTTTTTTGCCGAAAATATTTTGCAACCTTACGAACTCTTTATTGGCCTGCGCTACGTTCGCGCCAAGCGCCGTAATCAATCCATTTCTTTGATCTCTGCCATTGCCGTGCTGGGCATGGCTTTGGGCGTTGCTGCGCTGATTGTGGTGCTGTCGGTGATGAACGGCTTTCAAAAAGAAATCCGCGCGCGCATTCTGGGCATCGCCCCGCATTTGCAAATCACTGCGGAAAATGGCTCTTTGTCAAATTGGCCAGGTACGCTGCAATTGACCGCCGCACATTCTCAAGTTATCGCAGCCGCGCCCTTCATCACCGGACAAGGAATGCTGTCGTATGAGCAGAACGTGCAGGGCATCATGGTGCGCGGCATTATTCCCGGGAGTGAAAGTCATGTAATTGACCTGTCCGACAAGATCAAATCCGGCTCGCTGGAATCCTTGCGCGCAGGGGAATTTGGCATTGCCTTGGGCACTGATTTGGCGCGCGGGCTGGGGGTGCACCTGGATGACAAAATTCTGCTCATGACACCGCAAGGCCAGATCACCCCGGCTGGCATGTTGCCGCGCCTGAAGCAATTCAAGGTAGTCAGCATTTTTGAAATTGGCATGTCACCTTACGACAACTCACTCGCCCTCATTCACCTGGCTGATGCGCAAAAATTATATCGCATGAATGATGCGGTCACGGGCATCAGCGCACGTTTGAAAAATCTTGATATGGCCCCGCAGGTAGCGCGTGATATGGAACGCGAATTGCCGCGCGATATTTATGCCAACGACTGGACGCGCCAGCATGCCAACTATTTTCGCGCAGTGCAGATTGAAAAGAAAATGATGTTTATCGTGGTTTTTTTAATTGTCGTCGTGGCCGCCGTCAACATTATTTCGACGCTGGTCATGGCAGTAACTGACAAACAGGCAGACATCGCAATCTTGCGCACGCTGGGCGCATCACCCGGCAGCATTATGAAAATATTTATCGTGCAGGGTACATTGATCGGCTTGGTCGGGCTGGCACTGGGAGTTGGCGGGGGCATCATGCTCGCGCTCAACATTGACGTGGTCGTCCCTTTCATAGAGCGCATATTGGGCGTGCACATTCTGTCCAAAGAAATTTATTTCATCAATGAATTACCTTCGGATGTACAGCGCGATGACGTGCTAATTGTAACCGGCATATCGTTCATGATCAGCCTGCTCGCCACGCTCTATCCAAGCTGGCGCGCATCCAAAACACAACCTGCTGAAGCGCTGCGCTATGAGTGATTCCAACTTGCAATTGAAATAATAAAATTTGAATGCGGACAAAAATTAGCCCCCCCCTGAATAACATGCATAACTCAAATCTGAATAACATTAATACCAAGGCAGGTACGGTCATTTCCTGCCGTAATTTGTGCAAAACTTTCATCCAGGGAAAATTAAATGTTCCGGTGCTCAACAATGTCGATCTTGATGTTGCACGCGGTGAGCGCATTGCCATCGTCGGCAAATCCGGCTCGGGCAAAAGCACGCTTCTGCACCTGCTGGGCGGCCTGGACCATGCCACCTCCGGCAGTATCAGTATTCTCGGGCAAAACGTGCAAGCCATGAATGAGAAAGATCGCGGCACATTGCGCAATCGCTCACTGGGGTTTGTATACCAGTTTCATCATCTGCTGGCGGAGTTTACCGCGCTGGAAAATGTCGCCATGCCACTGCTCATGCGCGGCATAACAAGCAAAGAAGCCGAACCCATTGCCACAAAAATGCTGGATTTAGTCGGCTTAAATCATCGCGTGGCACACATGCCGTCCGAACTTTCCGGCGGAGAACGCCAGCGCGTTGCTGTCGCCCGCGCTCTGGTTACCGAACCGGCCTGCGTGCTGGCCGATGAGCCAACGGGTAATCTGGATCGCGCCAGTGCACACACGCTGTTTGAACTCATGCAGGAACTGAATGTGCGACTGAACACCAGTTTTATTGTCGTGACGCATGATCTGGAATTGGCATCCAAGATGCAAAAGAAATTACTTCTATTGGATGGGGTGTTGTGCGCCGCATAAAAGTTGTGCGCCGCATAAAACAAGTATTCCCCGGCAAAACCGGGAGCTTTAAATTTGCGGGTCGCTCAAAACGGTTTTTAACGGGAAGCGTTACCATCGACTACCCGAGTTCAAAATAATTGTTCAGACATAGCACTTGCTTTATAATCCGCGACCTTGCAGAGGGATAGCTCAGTTGGTTAGAGCGCCTCGTTGACATCGAGGAGGTCGCTGGTTCGAATCCAGTTCTCTCTACCAGTATATTTTACGGTGCGGCCTGACCGCACCGTAGTATTTTAATGGCCATTATTTTCATCAACAAAATTCTTATCTGCACAGAGACAACATGCCCGTCATTACTTTACCAGATGGTTCGCAGCGCATTTTTCCGCACCCTATAACGGTTGCAGACGTGGCGCAGAATATTGGCACTGGCTTGGCGCGCGCCGCATTGGCGGGCAAGGTTAATGGGCTGGTCGTTGATACGTCATATTTGTTGGATAAAGATACCGATTTGGCTATTGTCACTGACAAGGATGCCGATGGTTTGGAAGTGATCCGTCATTCGACCGCGCATTTAATGGCGTATGCGGTGAAGGAATTATTCCCCGAGGCGCAGGTAACCATAGGCCCGGTAATTGAAAATGGCTTCTATTATGATTTTTCCTATGCGCGCCCCTTTACGCCAGATGATTTAAATGCCATTGAACAGCGCATGAAGGATCTGGCCAAACGCGATCTGGCTATTACCCGCCGCGTGGTGTCGCGTGATGAGGCAGTCACATACTTCAAAAATTTAGGCGAGCATTACAAGGCCGAGATCATTGCTTCTATTCCAGCCGGGCAGGATGTGTCGCTATATGCAGAGGGTGACTTTACTGATTTATGTCGTGGGCCGCATGTACCGTCTACCGGCAAGCTCAAAGCATTTAAGCTGATGAGTGTGGCAGGTGCGTACTGGCGCGGCGATCATCGCAATGAAATGTTGCAGCGCATTTACGGCACGGCCTGGGCAAACAAAGAAGATTTGGAAGCGTATCTGTATCGTCTGGAAGAAGCGGAGAAACGCGATCACCGTAAATTGGCCAAGCAGCTAGGCTTATTTCATATGCAGGAAGATGCGCCAGGCATGGTGTTTTGGCATCCCAATGGCTGGGTGTTGTGGCAGGTGCTGGAGCAATATATGCGCGCCAAATTTTCCGAGTATGGGTATCAGGAAGTCCGCACGCCAACCATGATGGATCGTACGCTGTGGGAAAAATCCGGTCATTGGGAAAACTATCGCGACAATATGTTTACCACGCATTCCGAAGCCCGCGATTTTGCCGTGAAGCCGATGAATTGCCCGGGACATGTGCAGATTTTTAATCACGGCCTGCATAGC
>JBEBGP010000349.1:0-2241 GCA_040081045.1 Candidatus Nitrotoga sp. | reverse complement strand
CAACCGCTGAATGTCAGTAAAAAGCGTGTTGCGCTCCAGTCCCAAAATAAATCCCGCTGCCAGCGTATAGGCCAGAAACAGCACCAATACCAGCACTCCTTTGGCGCGTAATGACATCCCGCTTAGCTTGAGAATTTGGGATTCCAACATGTGGGACAGGTCAGTTTTCTCGGTCAGCCCCTCACGCGCTTCAACTTTGTCTGCCATTGGCATTATGACAAACCATCCACTTTTGGAGAATTATCGGGGAGCTTGGGCGGTGTCTGGCGTTTGATGGCGAGTAGTCTTTCAATTTCACCGATCACCCCGTGATCAGACCAATCCCTATCCCCCACAAACACCTGGGCAATGGTATGATCGCGCCGCAATAAAAAAGTGCTGGGAAGAGTAGGGACGCGCAACGTTTCATTCGCAGGATCCAGCACCACGGGAAAATTAAGCTGGTTTCGTCGTAAAAATTCGCGCATCAAGTTAATATCTTTATCCACGTTGATGCCAATAATTTGCAAATCTTCAGACTTAAAAAATGTCCCCAATTTTTGCAGGCTGGGCATTTCATGCACGCATGGCGCACACCATGAAGCCCAGACGTTCACTACCAGTGCTACGCCAGAATAAGATGGGGAATGAAGTGCAGCAACCTGTTTGTCGGGTTGAAAACGCGGGAATTTATGGAAGTTTTGTATAAACCGATTTCGTAATTCACTTTCTAACTGCCCCTCACTTTTGCAACTTGCCAGCACACATCCCGCCATTCCCAACATGGTAAGTTTTAAAAATCGCCGCCGTGCTGCGTTGATATCTGGCATAGCCATCACCTGATCGGTGAACACTCTAGAGTCTGTTGACAATTATCCGGCGAGATGCATTGCCAGCCCGACAATGCGGCAGACGCTCCATCGGGCGGCAATCCTCCGGAAACGGGGGAATCTGACGCATTGCGGCGTTGTTCGCTCCTGGTTTGTAATGACCAAACCGCGTTTCTCGCGCCTTGCACTGCATCCCGATTCCCCCTGTTCGCACCCGTCGCATGATTATCAACAGGCTCTAGTAAAATGTTATTTAATTTCAGAATCTATAGTAATTAAAATATTTTTTTGCCCCACTTTCACTGTCTGCGAGAATCCTTGCAAATCTCCCGGACCAGGCATGACGCTGCCAGTTTTAGAAATCCGCGCGCCAACAACTACGCTGGCAGCAGAAGATAGGTTCATGTTGGGTATCATCGCCATGCTGTCGTCCAGTGTAAACGTCAATGGCAAATCTTTTACCAATTTACGCATGGCAGCCAAAGGCGGTGAACGCCCGCCACCCGCTGCCCGAGCAAAGATAAAAACCACGTTGGTGTCAGCTACCTGCGCGCGCAATGCGGGATCCAACTGCACCGTTCCGCTGACTATGGCGCTCATAGCTGGTGCAGGTGTCGACTCTACGACACCGGGAGACATTCCGCCCAAGCGGCGCGCTTCAGCGATACTATTGTTAATTGATTGAGCCGCTGGCGAATTGATTGGAACCAACTTGAGCATTTTTTTCCACCAATTTTCCGCCACACGATAATCCTGTCGCTCAAATGCAGTAGAACCCATGAGAGATAATAATTTCAAGTTTGTTGGTTCAATTTTCAACGCGCGCCGAATAATTTTTTCTGGTTCACCTTGCAAAGTTTGCCTGCTCATAGCCAGCACATCGGCATAATCAGCCAGCAGTGGCGCGTTATCCGGCACCAATGCGACCGCGCGCGCATAGGCCGCACTGGAGTCGGCAAATCTGCGCATGGACGCATAGGAACGAGCCAACATTACCCAACCTTCAACATTGCCAGGCTGCGCCTGTAACCGCTGTTCAAGTTGCGCCACCATGGCTTCAATTTGGGCGGGAGTCGTTTGATGCCCCTGTGTTGCATCTGCCACTTGCGTTTGCGGATTTAATCCAGCTGGTGTGCCTACCCAAAAGTACAACGCCACCGCCATAACAGGAAGTGCCACGGCAATTCCAATTGATAAGGCCAATGGGCGCGGGCTGCTTATTATTGCGCCAGAATCAGATGAAGTACCTGCTTCCACGCCTGTAGAGTCTTCCAACACGCGGCTTTCCAAATCACTGCGCGCGGCGCGATACTGGGTTTCATCAAGTGTACCGGCGGCGAAATCTGCGTCTAACTCTCGCATTTGATCGCGATAAACAGACAAATTTGTTTCCTGACGCGAGCTGGACGGGGAGCGCTTGCCCTTGCCCAGC
>JBEBGP010000278.1:0-8828 GCA_040081045.1 Candidatus Nitrotoga sp. | reverse complement strand
GATGGTGGAGTCCAAAAATATTATTTGAATAGCGATAGCTATCCGGGAAAAGGGGGGGGCTGTGGCAATAAACGCGGATTTGATTTCACCGCAGCAGGCAGTAACAGTGCACGGTCTATTCAAGGAACGGGTAAAACGCACGCCGGATGCGATTGCTTACCGTTATTTTGATACACGGCAGAGTGCCTGGCTGTCCTATACCTGGGGGCAGATGGCAGAGCAGGTTGCGTGTTGGCAGGCCGCGCTGCAACAGGAAAAATTGGCGGCGGGGGATCGTGTCGCCATTATGTTGCGTAACTGTCCGCAATGGATCATGTTCGATCAGGCGGCCGCGTCGTTGGGTTTGGTTGTCGTGCCTGTGTACACTGTGGACAGGGCGGACAACATTGCTTACATCGTCAACAATGCCACGGTAAAGTTGCTGCTTTTTGAAACTGCCGAGCAATGGCAAACGTTGTTCCCGGTGCTTGGTGATATGCCCACCGTGCAGCGTTTTGTCAGCCTGGATTTCATCGGACAAAATACAGGTAAGCAAACCAAAACGGATCCCAATGCTGAACCCCCTGATGTTGAACTCAGGCTGGTCTCCGTCGGCACATGGTTGCCCGCCCAAGCGCAGCTACAGCCAGAAATTACGGGGCTGCAATCAACGCAGTTGGCAACAATTATCTACACGTCCGGGACAACCGGCCGACCCAAGGGGGTCATGTTGAGCCATGCCAACATGCTTGAAAATGCCTACGCTACATTGCAATTATTCCCCATTTATGCCGATGATTTGCTGCTTTCTTTTCTGCCGCTCTCGCACACTTTTGAACGCACGCTGGGTTATTACCTGACCGTGATGACCGGTTCTACGGTGGCTTTTGCGCGCTCTATCGCGCTGTTGAGTGAAGACCTGCAAATCATCCAGCCGACTGTGCTGGTTTCCGTGCCCAGAATTTACGAGCGGGTACATGCCGCTATCCACGCCAAGCTGGAAGAAGCACCGCCCTTGCGCCGCAATCTTTTTGAGTTTGCGGTGAATGTGGGTTGGGCGCGATTTTTATACCAGCAAAAACGCGGCTCCTGGCGGCTGTCATTTTTACTATGGCCACTTTTGAATATGCTGGTGGCGCAAAAAGTTTTGCAACGCATGGGTGGAAAACTGCGCGTGGTGATCAGTGGCGGTGCGGCATTGTCATTGGATATTTCGCGTATGTTTGTCGGTTTGGGGTTGCCGGTCATTCAGGGTTACGGCTTAACTGAAACCAGTCCGGTTATTTGTGCAAACAAGCTGGATAATAATTTCCCGGACAGTATCGGTTTGCCACTCGGTAATTTGGAGACGCGCATTGGCGCGCAAAATGAGTTGCTGGTCAAGGGTCCCAGCATCATGCTGGGATACTGGAATAATCCGGAGGCGACGCGCCGTGCGATTGATGCCGAGGGCTGGTTTCATACCGGCGATACGGCGGTTATCAGTGCAACCGGACATGTCTATATTACCGGCCGACTCAAGGACATTATCGTGTTATCGAACGGTGAAAAGGTTCCCCCTGCTGACATGGAGCTGGCTATCATGCACGATCGTTTGTTCGATCAGGTGCTGGTGTACGGCGAGGGACGGCCTTATTTGATTGTTATGGCTGTCGTCAATCCGGCGATGTGGCTGCAATTTTCCAAGGAAGTGGGCGTGCGCGGGGATATGCCGGAATCTTTGCGCGATACGCAAATTGAGCAGCGGGCGCTCATGCGTATCGCCGAGCAAATCAAGGAGTTTCCGGGTTATGCCAGAGTGCACCGGGTGTTGTTGTCAAGCGAACCCTGGAGTATTGATAATGGCCTTCTGACCCCCACTCTTAAAGTTAAACGCGGTCAGGTCGTCGCCCGATATGGCGCAGAAATTGCCCAGCTTTACCAAGGACATTGAAAACTTGGGGGACATTGAAAACAGCAGTGGGTATTGCAATGGCAAGGGGAATGAATGTCTGAATCTTTATTCACGGAATTACCGGATCGAAATCCGACGCTACGTTTGGTTACTATGCCTGCGGATTGTAATCATACGGGCGATGTATTTGGTGGCTGGGTTATGGCGCAGGTGGATATTGCCGGCAGTATTCCGGCGCTGTTGCGGGCACGCGGGCGAGTGGCAACGGTGGCTGTTAATTCCTTTATTTTCAAGCAGCCCATACTGGTTGGCGATGTGGTCAGTTTCTACACGGAAATTGTAAAAGTAGGACACACCTCAATCACTGTTTATGTCGAGGTTTACGCCCAGCGTAATCCGGCCGAACCCGCCTGCGTCAAGGTCACCGAGGCTACGCTGGTTTACGTGGCGGTGGGTGAGGATCGTAAATCGCGGCCTGTTCCCGCTGAAAATTAAAACCCATCTAATGACAGCAATAAGAAGAAGGTTTATTCAACCACTATGCTAGCGCAACCTAAAAATTTATTAACCTATTTCCTGTTTGTTATTGGCTACCTGTTGATCACTTTCGCAGTGTTCAACAGCAGTGCCAAAACCCTTGAAAATTTGCATATGGGGTTGGAAGCCTGCAATGTGACTTTGTCGTTGCTGATAGCCTTGTTTTTGTGGGACAACATTCATGCCACACAGCAGCATGGCCGTCATTATCTGTCAATTTGTTTCGGGTTGGCGGGACTCACCGGGTTGCTGGATGCGCTAACCGATCTTGAATGGTCCGGCCGACTGGCCTGGTTAGAGACCTACACGCCTATTCTTCGGTTGGGTAACTGGCCGCTTCCTACTGCTGTTTTATCCATAGGATTGATCTGGTCATTATGGTTAATCCGCCGTCAATCATCGTTAAGCCTGCGAATATTTATTCTCGGGATGGGCGCGGTGGCCACGGCCACGTTCCTGGTGGTGCTGTATTTCCCTACTTATGTGAATACAGGCATATTGGGAATGCAGCAACCGGTGCAGATTCCGCTAATTCTGCTGTGGGGGTTGGTGTGTGCAATTTATTGGCGTGAGCGACACCTGTATCCGCTGTTTGAAGGTTTCGCAGTAATGGCGGGTTTTATGTGTGTCGCCACGATTGCCATGCTGTATTCGTCGCAGCCACATGACCAATTTGCTGCTGTTGCGTTCATGGGCAAGCTGCTCGCATACGGTACTTTAAACGTTACTTTGATGAGAAAGGCCATGGAGGATGCGCAGGCGCGTGCGGAGGCCGAGTATCGGCTGCAAGTCACCCTGAATTCCATTGGGGACGGGGTGATTACTACTGATATTCGCAATGCGGTGATTTACCTTAATCCCGCCGCGGAAAAGATGACTGGTTGGGTAATTTCCGAGGCAGACGGGCAGCCGCTAAATGAAGTACTGCATGTTGTTGGCCAGCTCAATCTGCCGTCTGCGGAGGGCGCAAGCATAAACAGGCTTGATCGTAACAGCGTGGTACTGGTTCGGCGCGACGGCACGGAATTAACGGTTGAGGATTCTAGTGCGCTGATGTATGCCGATGATGGCAGTGTCGACGGGATGGTGCTGATACTTCGCGACGTGAGCGTGATACAAAAGGCCACCGCCCAGCTTACCTATCAGGCGCAGCATGATGACTTGACCGGCCTAATCAACCGGCACGAGTTGGAAGAGCAGTTGCAGGCATCATTTAAGGGTTTCGGACGGATGCATACTCTGCTGCACTTGAACCTGGACCAATTTAAAGTGATCAATGACATATGCGGGAATGCTGCGGGAGACGAATTGTTGCGTCAGGTTGCCGTGCGATTGGCCGCTGCAGTTCGCGTGGGTGATGTGCTGGCGCGTTTGGGCGGCGATGAATTTGCGGCACTGCTGTTTAATTGCTCTGTGGATCGAAGCAGGCAACTTGCCGAAAAATTTCGCCTGATAATTGATCAATTAAAATTTGAGTGGCAAGAAAAAGTATTCCACACCACCGTGAGCATTGGCTTGGTCAATTTTACAGATGCAACGGATCCCGATATGGATGTCATGCTGGCGGCAGATACGGCATGTCACATCGCCAAGGATTCCGGTCGGAACCGCGTTCATGTATATCGTGGAGACGATCATGAGGTCGTGTTACGGCAGGGCGAGTTGGCGTGGATAGAGCGCATTCATAGTGCCTTGCGGGAGAATCGCTTGCGGCTATATCGCCAGGAAATCGTGCCGGTGGACAGTGCGGTAAAAGAGCATAAACACTATGAGCTGCTTATTCGTATGCTCGATACGCAAGGCCAGATTATTGCCCCGGGAGGATTTATTGTGGCAGCCGAGCGCTATGATTTAATGCCTTTGATTGACCGTTGGGTGGTGGTCACGGCCTTTGCCGCGTATGAGAAGGGTAGCCAGGAGGTGTGGTCGATTAATTTGTCCGGCGAGTCGGTTAACGATGATCAATTCTTGGGATTTATACGTACTGAGCTCACGAAATCCGGCGTGCCAACATCGGCAATTTGTTTTGAAATTACCGAAACTGCGGTCATTACCCATTTAAGCAAAGCCAGTTATTTCATACGCGAATTACGCGCTTTGGGATGCAGTTTTTCCCTGGATGATTTTGGTAGCGGTATGTCATCGTTTGGGTATTTGAAATATTTGCCGGTTGATTATCTGAAAATTGACGGTGGTTTTGTCAAGGATATGGAGACCAATGCCGTAGACTGCGCGATGGTGGAGGCAATCAACAAAATCGGGCAAGTTATGGGGCTGAAAACCATAGCAGAATTTGTGGAGAACGATAACATCAGGCAGCGGTTGAAAGAATTGGGTGTGAATTATGCGCAGGGGTTCGGTATACACAAGCCCGAGCCGTTACCGTTGTAACGGCGGACAGATTGCATATGAATAATCTCTAAAAATTCGACCAGCGTTACCATGCCGTGTTGTGTGCAGAAAATCATGCCTTAAACATAGTCAACACGTCATGTTGTCACAAAATTTGTTTGCGCTCAGTTTGGTTTGGCAACCTGAATTCTTTAGAGGTACAAGAATGTTAAAAGAAATCATCGGAGAGGGGCATCATGAATAATCTGGCTATACGTAAAGTCGCGGTGTTGGGGGCGGGAGTGATGGGATCACAGATTGCAGCGCATCTGGTGAATGCCAATGTTGAGACGCTGTTGTTTGAGTTGCCTGCACCCAAGGGTGACCCGAATGGCAATGTGAATAAGGCGCTGGATGGCTTGAAAAAACTGGAACCAAGCCCGTTGGCAAGCCCGGCAAAAGTGGCATATATCCAGGCGGCCAATTACGAGCAGCATCTGGAAAAATTGCGCGAATGCGATCTCATTATCGAAGCGATTGCCGAGCGCATGGATTGGAAATCTGACCTGTATCGTAAGGTCGCGCCGTATGTGAACGAACGTGCCATCTTTGCCAGCAATACCTCCGGCTTGTCAATCAATCAATTGGCTGAAGCTTTTCCCGAGGCGCAACGGCATCGTTTCTGTGGGATTCATTTCTTCAATCCACCGCGCTACATGCATTTGGTTGAACTCATTCCTTGCGTTGCTACCGAAACGCCATTGCTCGATCAACTGGAGACTTTCCTGGTTTCCACGCTCGGGAAAGGCGTGGTGCGCGCCAAAGATACACCTAATTTTGTGGCGAATCGGATTGGCGTTTTTTCCATGCTTGCCACGCTGCATCACGCACAACGTCTGGGTCTAGGCTTTGATACGGTGGATGCGCTTACGGGCCGATATCTCGGTCGCCCCAAGAGCGCGACCTTTCGCACGTTGGATGTGGTCGGTCTGGATGTATTCACGCATGTGGTGGAAACCATGCACACGAATCTGGTTGGTGACCCGTGGCATCACTATTACACCCTGCCGGATTGGTATATGAAGTTGATCGCCGAGGGCGCGTTGGGACAAAAAAGCAAGCGTGGTATCTATAACAAAATTGGCAGGGAAATTCATGTGCTGGATGTGGCAACGCAGTCATATAAATTATCCGCAGGCGTGGTGGATGATGCGGTAAAAGAAATTTTGCGCGAACGCGATTGGGCGAAAAAACTCGCCGGACTGCGTAATAGCGCGCATCCGCAAGCGCAGTTTTTGTGGGCAACGTTTCGTGATGTGTTTCATTATTGCGCCCTGCATCTGGCCGGGATAGCACATCACTCGCGTGATCTGGATATGGCAGTGCGCTGGGGTTTTGGTTGGGACAGCGGCCCGTTTGAAATCTGGCAGGCGGCGGGCTGGCAACAAATCGCAGGTTGGATACAAGCGGACATTACAGCAGGAAAAGCCATGTCCCAGGCTGCATTGCCACAGTGGGTGACGGAGTCTGACCGCAATGGTGTGCACACTGTGCAAGGTTCGTACTCTCCCGACACAAAACAGTATCAACCCCGTTCCGCACTCCCCGTTTATCGCCGCCAACTTTTTCCAGATCGACTACTCGGCGAAGCACGCGAATATGGCGAAACGGTGTTTGGGAACGAAGCGGTACGCCTGTGGCATACGGGCGACAACATCGTCATCCTCAGCTTTAGCACCAAGATGCACATCATCAGCAACGAGGTGCTGGATGGCATTCTGCGTGCGGTGGATGCGGCCGAGAAAAATTTCAGCGCATTGATTATCTGGCAGACTGAACCGCCGTTTTCCGCAGGCGCAAACCTGTTGCAACTGATGCAGGGCGTGCAGCAAACCGCCCCGGATGAAGGCATGTTCGATAAATTGAAGCAGGCGGCAAACCGCGTTAAATATACCGTGGCGGGTGGCGGTGGAGTGGGTGCAATAGTCAATGCTGCCACTGGTAATGTGCCGCGTGTGGAAGATGTGGTCGCCAAATTTCAGCAGGTTTCGCAGCGCTTGAAATATGCCCAGATACCCACCATCGCGGCGGTGGACGGCATGGCGCTGGGGGGCGGCTGCGAATTTTCCATTCACTGCACCCGCATCGTGGCGACGCTGGAAACGTATATCGGCCTGGTTGAAGTGGGGGTCGGCATTCTGCCCGCAGGCGGTGGTTGCAAAGAAATGGCGCAGCGTGCGGCGGCAGATGCGCAGAAATTTTCCAACGATGGCCGTGTCGATGTGTTTCCCTACTTGCGCCGCTACTTTCAGCAAATTGCCATGGGCGAAGTTTCCAAGAGCGCTGAAGTGGCGCGGGAGATGGGCTACCTGCGCGCCTCGGATCGGATCGTGATGAATCGTTTTGAATTGCTGCACATTGCCAAGGAAGAAGCCCGTGCACTTAACGCCACCGCCTATCGTCCGCTGTTGGCGCAACGCCAGATCATGGTTGCCGGGCGCACCGGCATCGCCACTTTCAAAGCCTCTATGGTCAACATGCTCGAAGGCGGATTTATTTCAGAGCATGACTACAACATCGGCTGCCGTGTTGCTGAAACAATGTGCGGCGGCGATGTGGAGGCGGGCAGCCTGGTCGATGAACAATGGCTGCTGGATTTGGAGCGCAAGCATTTTATGGAATTACTGGCGACCGATAAAACCAAGGCGCGCGTGGAATACATGTTGAAAAACGGCAAACCGTTGCGGAATTGATGAAAATTGCTGTGCTTGGCATAACTGTGTTGCTCAAGGATTCGGAATGCTCATTGACTGCCATGTCAATTCCGCCTCCTCATCCTTTTGTGCCGCGCTCTGTCATCGCTCGCTACGTTTTTCGTAGTGTAATGATTGGGGAATGTTATGGATAGTATTGTTTGTTTCGTAGTATTTCGAAATACCAGTAAATCCGGACAGCTCAAGAGTTTTAAGGTTGTTGAAGTTAGGAAGCGCTGAATAAACGAGGGGTAGAAAAATCGCAGGACTCTGCTGAGAATAACGATGGGCTATCAGGGTCAGCTTTGATTTCTCAATTATTACCAGAAATCTGAGGCCATTGCAGAGACCTGTTTAGAGTGCTATCTTAAGCTCTCAATAAATGGAGGTTGAACCAAATGGCGCATGTGATTTTGGCGGAAACGACGGCGAGTGTTTCCGAATTAAAAAAAAATCCGATGGCGACCGTCGCGGCTGGCGAGGGTTTCCCGGTGGCGATTTTGAATCGCAACGAGCCGACTTTCTATTGCGTGCCAGCCAAGGCTTATGAGGCGTTGATAGATAAGCTGGAAGACATGGAATTAAATGATCTGGCCGATAAGCGGCTGAAGGACGGTAAGAAGCTGATGTCGGTAAAGTTGGATGAGCTATAGGCTGAGCTTCCATCCCGATGCGCTGACGGAGTGGCGCAAACTGGATTCATCAATCAGCGAACAGTTTAAAAAGAAGTTAATTGAGCGTCTCAAGAATCCGCGAGTCCCCGCCGCCAGATTGTCTGGGCATAGGGATAGATACAAAATTAAGCTGCGTAGTGTGGGGTATCGCTTGGTGTACGAAGTGCGTGATGCGGTGCTTATAGTGATCGTGGTTGCGGTTGGAAAGCGCGAGCGCAATGCGGTTTATCGGGTGGCGGCGAAACGTTAAATCAGTGGGGTAAATATCATGACCAAACAAATACAAGAAGCTTATATTGTTGCTGCAACGCGCACGCCTGTTGGCAAAGCGCCGCGCGGTATGTTTCGTAATACACGTCCGGATGATTTGCTGGCGCATGTGTTGCGCAGTGTGTTGGCGCAAGCGCCGTCGCTGGATGCGGCAAAGATAGGCGATGTCATCGTGGGTTGTGCCATGCCGGAGGCCGAGCAGGGGATTAACGTGGCGCGCATCTCGTTGCTGCTGGGGGGCTTGCCGAACACGGTGCCGGGCGTGACGATCAATCGTTTTTGTTCATCCGGTTTGCAGGCGGTGGCGATGGCGGCGGACCGCATCCGTCTCGGCGAGGCGGAGGTGATGTTGGCTGCCGGGGTTGAGAGTATGAGCTGTCTCTTATACAC
>JBEBGP010000250.1:0-2274 GCA_040081045.1 Candidatus Nitrotoga sp. | reverse complement strand
GCCGAAGGCTTGCGGCAAATCGCCTCACTCCCCGATTTGATTGGTGAAATAAGTGAGTTGAAATTTCGTCCTTCCGGCATTCAAGTGGGAAAGATGCGCGTGCCGCTGGGTGTCATCGGCATCATTTATGAATCACGCCCCAACGTGACTGCCGATGCTGCCGGGCTGTGTTTGAAATCGGGCAATGCGGCGATTCTGCGCGGCGGCTCGGAGGCATTTTATTCTAATCAGGCCATTGCCGCGTGTGTACATCAAGGTTTGCAGCAAGCGGGTTTGCCCGCAACCGTAGTGCAGGTGATTAACACCACAGACAGAGCGGCGGTGGGCGAATTGATTACCATGCGTGATTATGTTGATGTGATCGTGCCACGCGGTGGCAAGAGTCTGATTGCGCGTATTTCGGAGGAGGCCAGGGTGCCGGTGATTAAACATCTGGACGGTATTTGCCATGTTTACATTGATGATGCGGCAGATTTGGAGAAGGCCATACGCATTGCGGACAATGCTAAAACACAGCGTTTTGGCGTGTGCAACACCATGGAAACATTGCTGGTAGCGCGCAGTGTGGCGGCAAAAGTATTGCCTGATTTATGCAAAATTTATCTGGATAAGAAAGTAGAATTGCGCGGCGATGAGACGGCACGTTCGCTGGTTAAACAAATGCATGCGGCGACCGGGGAAGATTGGCGTACCGAGTATCTCGCGCCAATTTTAAGCATACGTGTGGTGGCGGGATTGGATGAAGCGATAGCGCATATCAACACCTATGGCTCGCAGCACACCGATAGTATCGTCACAGAAAATTACAGCCATGCCATGCGTTTTTTGCGCGAGGTGGATTCCAGTTCGGTGATGGTCAATGCCTCCACGCGCTTTGCCGATGGCTTTGAATATGGCTTGGGCGCTGAGATAGGCATTTCCACTGACAAAATTCATGCGCGTGGCCCGGTCGGTTTGGAAGGGCTTACCTCGCAGAAATTTATTGTGCTGGGGAGTGGGCAGATACGCACTTGAGGGCATATTTAAAAATTCAATTTTCATCGTTACAATTTTTTGTTCGCGCCTTACCTTGCCTGGTAATTTGAATTTTTAGAAGTACCCCCTTAAGATTCATTCCGGAGATTCACCACGGATAATCTATTATCAATACATAAATCAAAAACCCCCGTCAGGAAAAAATTAAATGACCCAAATCATAGAAATCAAAGTGCCGGATATCGGCGATTTTAAAGACGTGCCGGTGATTGCCGTGTTGGTTAAGGCGGGCGAAAAAATCGCCGTTGAGCAAACATTACTGACGCTGGAAACCGACAAGGCAACGGTCGATGTGCCGTCACCTAGTGCAGGTGTGGTCAAAGAATTAAAGCTCAAACAGTGGGATAAAGTAAATACAGGAAGCGTGATTTTAACGTTGGAAGTGGCAGACGCAATGGTAACGCCCACATTCACTCCTGCACCCCAAGCGAATGCCCTTGCCAGCGCGCCCGGGAATACGCCCACTCCTGCGGTGGCAATCGCGCCGCCTATAGATAAAGACGACCCTGTGCCGAAGGGAGATTGGCATGCCGAAGTGGTGGTGATAGGTGCAGGTCCCGGTGGTTACACCGCAGCATTTCGTGCAGCAGATTTGGGTAAGCAGGTTATTCTAATTGAGCGTCACAGCAGGCTCGGCGGCGTGTGTTTAAATGTCGGCTGTATTCCTTCCAAGGCTCTGTTGCATGTAGCCAAGGTGATTGCAGAAGCGGATGACGCGGCACATCACGGGGTGGAATTTAGCAAGCCCGCCATTAATATTGATAAAGTGCGCAGCTGGAAAGATGACGTTGTCGGCAAGCTAACTGGCGGACTTTCCATGTTGGCCAAACAGCGTAAAGTGCAAGTGGTAACGGGCACGGCGCAATTTTCTTCGGCGCATAGTGTTATTGTACAAACTGCTGACGGTGCCAAAACTATTACTTTTGACAATGTCGTCATTGCCGCAGGTTCAAGCGTGGCGCGTATTCCAGGCTTACCATATGATGATCCGCGCTTGATTGATTCCACTGGCGCGCTGTTGTTGCAGGATATTCCAGCACGGCTGCTGATTATTGGCGGCGGTATTATCGGCCTGGAAATGGCGACAGTTTATGACGCGTTGGGCAGCAAAATTACCCTGGTGGAATTGGCTGATGGCTTAATGCCCGGTGCAGATCGCGACCTTGTGCGCGCCTTGCATAAGCGCATTGAGAAGCGCTATGAAGCCATTTATCTTAAAACCAAAGTAACGCAAATTGA
>JBEBGP010000158.1:0-2294 GCA_040081045.1 Candidatus Nitrotoga sp. | reverse complement strand
AAAGTAACCGGTCGGCACGCCTCATGCCGTGATCCGAACATGGATGGCTGTTGCGCAAGCAACAGCACCGGGGCATCGACATTAAAATCAGTGCCACCCCAGATTCAGACCCAATTTTTAGGAATCAGGAATTCTTCGTACAGTTTTGCTTCGGCAGTTCCCTTTTCCGGATGCCAGTTGTAACGCCATTTCACCAGAGGCGGCATGGACATCAAAATGGACTCGGTGCGACCATTGCTTTGCAAACCAAAAATGGTGCCGCGATCAACCACCAGATTAAATTCCACATAGCGGCCACGCCGGTACAGTTGAAAATCCCGCTCCTGCTCGCCAAACGGGGTATGCATACGCCGCTCCAGAATAGGAACATAGGCCGGCAGAAAGTGATCGCCAACGCTTTGCTGAACGGCGAAAGCCGTGTCGAAATTCGGCTCGCTCACATCATCAAAAAATATACCGCCGAT
Source organism: Candidatus Nitrotoga sp. (assembly GCA_040081045.1). Taxonomy (GTDB): domain Bacteria; phylum Pseudomonadota; class Gammaproteobacteria; order Burkholderiales; family Gallionellaceae; genus Nitrotoga. The sequence continues at coordinate 1,830 of JBEBGP010000158.1, read as the reverse complement.
GCCGCGCTGCTCATTACGATGTTTCATGAAAAAATAATCATCACACCACTTTTTATATTTCGGGTGCAGATGCGCGCCAAACGGATCGAGTGCGTTTTTACATATTTGATGAAAATGCACCGCATCTTCGGCATAACCATAATAAGGCGTTAAATCCATGCCGCCGCCAAACCAAAAAGCGGTGTGTCCATCGGGACGAATCGCCATGAACATCCGCACATTCATATGCACCGTGGGCACGTGTGGATTGTGCGGATGAAACACCAGCGACACGCCCATCGCCTCCCAGCGACTGCCCGCCAATTCGGGGCGATGCGCCGTGGCCGAGGACGGCATCTTGTCGCCCATGACATGCGAAAACCCCACTCCGCCACGCTCTAACACATTGCCCTGTTCCAAAATGCAACTGCGCCCGCCGCCGCCTTCGGGACGCACCCAGCTGTCGCGCAGGAATTTTTTGCCATCAACCTGCTCCAGGCGGGTGACGATCAAATCCTGCAAATTGAACAAATATTCTCTCACTGCGGCACTGTTCATAAGTCTTCCCAGAATAGAATTTAAGTTGAGCGGAATTTTACCACCAGTGTGGATAAACGTTGGCGCTTATAACAAGAGATGCTACCCGCGCCTGTCCTCTGACATTGGATATGGATACAGCATATTCAGCGCGATGCTGTGATGCGCGGTTTGCACCATACGCACATGTTCACGGCGCAGTTCGCGCGCATGACGCACACCGCACGAGTGCGCGATCATGTCGATTTCGTGATTCATATTCTTTGCGTAATTTGCCACGCGCAAATATTTTTCTTCAACCACCAACCCACGCTGCAAGCGTTTATTATGCGTGGTAATACCGGTTGGACAAGCGTTGGTGTGGCAGCGCAGCGCCTGAAGGCAGCCCAGCGAAAACATAAAACCGCGCGCGGTATTTACAAAATCCGCGCCCGCACACAGTGCCCAGGCAGCACGCGCCGAGTTGACCAATTTGCCCGATGCCACCACGCGGATGCGCTGCTTTAGGCCAGCCTCCAACAGCGCATCCACCGCACGTGGCAAAGCCTCGCCTATGGGCAGACCCATGTGATCGGCCAAGGTTTGCGGGGCTGCGCCACTGCCGCCTTCGCCACCATCGATAACCAAAAAATCTGGCGCAAATTCCAAGCCGCGACGCTGCACTGCCTCACAAAGCTCATTGATAAATTGCCAACCGCCGATGGCGGATTTCACCCCGACGGGCCGCCCGCCCCATTCGCGTACCTGCACGATTTGGTCGAGCAGTTGATCGATATTCGCAATGTCATGATGCCGGTTCGGGCTGATCGAATCTTCTCCCTCAGGAATGCCGCGTATGCGGGCAATTTCTGCAGTGACTTTGGCACCCGGCAACACCCCGCCCTTACCCGGTTTAGCGCCTTGCGACAATTTTATTTCAAAAGCTTTCACCACCTTGCCCAATTCAATAATGCGTTCTTTAGAGAGTCGCCCCTGTGTATCGCGCACGCCATATTTTGCTGTGCCAATTTGCATAATCAAATCGCAATCGCCTTCCAAATGATAAGGCGACAACCCGCCCTCGCCCGTATCCATCCAGCAACCTGCCAGCGCCGCACCTCTGGAAAGGGCTTGTACAGCGGGTGCGGAGATTGCGCCATAACTCATGCCGCTGATATTGATGATGGATTTTGCCTCAAATGGCTCGGCGCAAAACCCTGCGCCGATGATGAGAGCGGGCGTGGGCAAACGATCTTCTTCCAGCACGGGGAAGCCCGCGTTCACAAAAATAATCGAGCCGGGTTCGCGTAAATCGTTGGTTGAGCCAAACCCGAT
>JBEBGP010000205.1:0-2296 GCA_040081045.1 Candidatus Nitrotoga sp. | reverse complement strand
GTGCCAGCAGGAGCGGTAATACAGAGGCCCCAAGCATTACCCGGAATCACTGGGCGTAAAGGGTGTGTAGGTGGTCATATTAGTCGTTCGTTAAAACCTGGGGCTTAACCTCAGATCTGCGAGCGAAACGGTATGACTCGAGAGTGAGAGAGGTCTGTGGAACTCATGGTGTAGGGGTGAAATCCGTTGATATCATGGGGAACACCGAAAGCGAAGGCAACAGACTGGCTCATTTCTGACACTGAAACACGAAAGCGTAGGTAGCGAACCGGATTAGATACCCGGGTAGTCTACGCCCTAAACTTTGTCAACTGGCTTTGAGGAGTATCGACCCTCTTCGAGGCGAAGCTAACGCGTTAAGTTGACCGCCTGGGTAGTACGGCCGCAAGGCTAAAACTCAAAGGAATAGACGGGAGCTCGCACAAGTGGTGGAGCGTGTGGCTTAATTCGTAGCTAAGCGAAGAACCTTACCAGGGTTAGAAATCCTACTGCACGCTGTGCGAAAGCACAGAATCCTTCGAGGGTGTAGGACAGGTGATGCATGGCTGTCGTCAGTTCGTGGTTTGAACCGTTCCCTTCAGTGGGGTAACGAACGCAACCTTCGTTGCCAGTTATATTTGTCTGGCGAGACTGCCCCCTCACGGGGGAGGAAGGTGGAGATGACGCCAAGTCAGCATGTCCCTCTGATATCCTGGGCTGCACACGCGCTACAATCGCCTTTACAAAGGGACGCAATGGGGTAACCCGGAGCAAATCCTGAAAGGAGGCGCCAGTTCGGATTGAGGTCTGCAACCCGACCTCATGAAGCCGGAATCACTAGTAATCGTGGGTCAGCCACACCACGGTGAATACGTTCTCGAGCTTTGTACTCACCGCCCGTCAACTCAGGGGAGTTGGGAGTGCCCAAAGTCAACGCTTGTCGTTGCCCAAGGCAAACTCAATGACAAAGAGTAAGTCGTAACAAGGCACGGGTAGCGGAAGCTGCTCGTGGATTCATTCCAAAATGGACGCCCCGTGAGATAGGTTCGCCTATTTCGCGTTAAATATGTGGTAACGAAACGTGTAAATTAATTTTTGCACCGAGTAATTATCCCATGGGGCTGCTGTCGATTTCTGTGGCTCAATTGACCACAGAAGGGTAATTGTATTCACACCATAAATGATACATGACTACTGGAAAGACAGTGTTTGGACGGAACAAAAGAGTTTTTGTTCGTTTAACTAGCTTTGTGTTAAGGGAGAAAATCGTGAAATATTTCACATTTTTTCGATACTTATGTACCGCGTTTACGCGGGACGTCGTAAAGTTCAAAGTCCCCTTGAAAAACAGGGAATCCGATTGTTCGGGTTTTTTTGTATTGTATTGCTGCGTTACGCGTGAGTACTCATCTCGGAAATATTTTTGTACCAAGTATATTTTGGAAACTGTTTTGATTTGGTAAGAATGCCATGCACTTGCGTGCGAAGATAGATGAAATCAGTTTCTACACCTTTTGCTTGCCATTCGTCAAGATATTCGCCAAGAACTTCTACACCGGTCGAATCCGCAAAGCTTATCGCTGACGCGTCGATGACTACGCGCTTTACTGGCACCTGTTCACGCTCGACATGTTCTCGAGCAAGTTTTTCCATTTGCTCTATCACGAAAGCGGCATTTGCATAATACAAAGGCGCACCGACATGCACGATGACGGTGCCGGGGATTGTTTCAAGATGTTCGTCGATATTGCGGACACGACGTAAGATATTTAGTTTTGGATGAATTGCCATTTCGGTAATGCGCGCGCCCCAAACTGTCTGCTGGAGAAAGAACATGAGCGCCAGAACTATGCCGATAAAAATTGCTACATCAGGCGTAAATATAAGAGCAAGCGCAAATGTGGCTAGGGCTACGTAGCCATCACTTTTTGATACTCGCAAAAGTTCGCGAACCCAATGCAAATTCAAGAGTGGAATTGCGGCAGCGACCACGATTGCGGAAAGTACTGAATGTGGAAGGTAATAAAATAAGGGAGTGAAGAATAATGCGACGAGTAAGGTGCATAGTGCGGTGACGAGTGATGCATAGGGAGAAATTGCTCCCGCGTCGATGTTTATCGCGGTTCGGGAAAATGAGCCACTGACCGGAAATCCGTGGAAAAGTCCTGATCCTAAATTTGCGATGCCTTGCCCAACTAGCTCTTGATCAATATCAAGTTTTTGTTTTCGGCGCATGGCCGCTAGTTTTGCGATTGAGTATGCTTCAACAAAACCAACGAGCGCGATGATACCTGCTTTCGGAAGTAAATGTATGAAG
>JBEBGP010000134.1:0-2302 GCA_040081045.1 Candidatus Nitrotoga sp. | reverse complement strand
TTTTGCCACACGCTACGCACTCAACCAGGCATGTGTACAACTAAAAAAACCGCTGGTATCGGGTGCGGCGATACGCTTTGACGGACAGATAGCAGTGTTTAACTTGCGAACCCGGGATAGCCCTTGCTATCAGTGTCTATACCCGGAAGACAGCACCGCTGAAGAAGCCCGCTGTGCCGTGATGGGCGTGTACGCCCCGTTGACAGGCATCATAGGCAGTATGCAAGCGGCTGAAGCACTCAAGCTTTTAATGGGAATCGGGGCTTCGCTCAGTGGAAAGTTGCTGATAATGAACGCGCTGAATTTTGAAGTGCGTACCCTTGCGTTACGAAAAGACAAAGAATGCGCGGTGTGCGCCAGACCCTAAAATAATTCCAGTTCCGATAAAAAGGAGCACAAGGCGGCAAGGATGAGGCGACGGTGCGTGGTTGTTGCCGATTCATCGGCTTTACAACCACGGTCTACCCCTTGCGGGTGAAGACAGTACATTTGAGTACGACTAGGAGCCGAAAACGAAGGTAACACAGTGATCGTTTTTATCGGAAATTGGAATAACTCAAGCTGCCTGGGCTGGAATGCTGATCCGCTGCTCCAGAATACAATTTTGCTCATCGACATAAACCAACTGGGGATGAAATCTTTGCAGCTCCAGCTCGGAATACATTGCATAGGAGGCGATAATCAAAATATCGCCGATACCGGCTTTATGCGCCGCCGCACCATTCACTGAAATAATGCCGGAGTTACGTTGCGCGCGAATGGCATATGTGGTGAAGCGCTCACCGTTGGTCACATTGTAAATGTCAATCTGTTGGTACTCGCGTATGTCCGCCGCATCCAGTAAATTTTCATCGATCGCGCACGAGCCTTCATAATGCAACTCGGAATGAGTGACATATACGCGGTGTAATTTTGACTTGAGCATTATTCTCTGCATGATCCCGCCCCCGCCAGGGGAATAAATATAACTAAAGAAACATTAAAACCGATACAACCAGGGACGCGCATTATAGTACAAGTGGGCATCCCTTAAGACAAACCATCCTAAAGATTCATCTCCAGGTTATCAATAAGCCGGGTTCCCCCCAACCATGCCGCTGCCAGGATCACTACATCCTTATCCCCCGCCGCAAGCGGCAGCAAAGTACTGGAACGGCGAATTGCGATGTACTCAACTTTCCATCCGCGTGCGTTGAGGCTATCTCGCGCCTCTTGTTCCAAACCGGGAAAATCTTGCGGATTGCCTGGCTTGTTTTGATTCAACGCAGCCCGATCCCGCACGATCTTCCCGATACGCGCCAGCGTTCGACACAAGAATGCCGCTTCAGTTCGCTCGGTTGAATTCAAATATTGATTGCGTGAGCTGAGAGCCAAACCATCCGCCGCACGCACTGTTTCACCACCGATTATTTCTACCGGCAAATTAAGTTGCGCCACCATCTGCCGCACGATGTGCAATTGCTGATAATCTTTTTTTCCAAATACCGCCACTTGCGGCTGCACGATATTGAATAATTTCAGCACCACCGTTGCAACACCGCGAAAATGTCCCGGGCGAAATGCGCCGCACAATTCATTCGCAATCGGGGGCGGTTCGACCATGACCTGCTGTGGTTGCGCGTATAAATCCTGCTCGCCCGGCGCGAACACCACATCAACTCCGGGTTGTACCAATAATTCACAATCCCGATCCAGCGTGCGCGGATATTTTGAAAAATCTTCATTCACACCAAATTGCAGCGGGTTCACAAAAATACTGACCACCACACACTGTCCATGTTCACGCGCCACACGCACCAAATCCAAATGGCCTTCATGCAAATTGCCCATAGTTGGCACAAAAACAATCGACTCTTCACCGCGCAAGCGATGACGCAGCGCTGTAATGGTTGAAATTATCCGCATCAGAAACTGTGTTCCTTGCCGGGAAAAATACCCGCCCTCACATCAGCCACATAACTTGCAACCGCGCCAGCAATGCCTTGCGCGCCCTGCATATAATTTTTTACAAAGCGCGCGGGCTGGCCCGGATAAATCCCCAACATGTCATCCAGCACCAATACCTGCCCGGAGCACCCCGCCCCCGCGCCTATACCGATGGTCGGGATGGCTACGCTGGCTGTAATTTCCGCGGCCAGCAACGCCGGGATCGCCTCTAACAACAATATACCCGCGCCTGCCTCTGCCACGGCGGCGGCATCTTTTAACATCCGCTGAGCGTCCGCACTGTTTTTTCCCTGCACGCGATAACCGCCCAATTGATGCACCGATTGCGGGGTAAGCCCGATGCTGTCTCTTATAC
>JBEBGP010000265.1:0-2311 GCA_040081045.1 Candidatus Nitrotoga sp. | reverse complement strand
TACCGGGACAGCCAGCTTTACGTTGAAAATATTCCACTGGCGAATATCGCGCAGCGCTTTGGCACGCCTTGTTATGTTTACTCATATCAGGCGTTGAGCGATGCCTACCGCCAGTTTGAAGTGGCATTACAGGGTCGCGCAAATTTAGTTTGTTATGCGGTTAAAGCCAACTCGAATATCGCGATTCTGAATTTATTTGCCAGACTTGGCGCAGGCTTCGATATTGTCTCGGCGGGTGAATTGCAACGTGTTCTGGCGGCAGGCGGAACAGCCGGAAAAATTGTATTTTCCGGCGTGGGCAAAACCGCTGATGAAATGAAACTAGCATTGCAGGCAGATATTCTTTGTTTCAATGTGGAGTCCGGCGCAGAACTGGAGCGGCTAAATGAAGTTGCCAAAGAAATCGGAAAAGTTGCGCCGATCAGTCTGCGCGTCAACCCGGACGTGGATGCCAAAACACATCCGTACATCTCCACCGGACTTAAGCAAAATAAATTTGGCGTGGCCTACACGGAGGCACTCGCGCTATATCGCAAGGCACAAGCATCGAAAAATTTACGCATTGTGGGAATGGATTGTCATATCGGCTCGCAGCTCACCGACCTCGCCCCGTTCATTGCCGCCACTGAAAAAATGCTGGCACTGGTTGATACGCTGGCGCGGGAAGGCATACGTTTGGAGCACTTGGATTTGGGCGGCGGCTTGGGCATTTCCTATCAGGACGAAACCCCCCCCGGCATTGCAGACTACGCTCAGGCCTTGCTGGATGCCATGCGCGGACGCGCCGAAAAAATTATTGTGGAACCGGGTCGGGTGTTGGTTGGCAATGCGGGTGTGCTGCTGACCAAGGTTGAATACCTAAAGCATGGGGAAGAGAAAAACTTTGCCATCGTGGACGCAGCCATGAACGACTTAATGCGCCCGGCTTTATACGGTGCTTACCATCAAATTCAGCCGGTGCATAAAAATACCGGGAACCAGCAGACCTATGAGGTCGTCGGGCCCGTATGCGAGACCGGTGACTTCCTTGGAAACGCCCGCTCTTTAAGCATTGCACAAGGCGATCTACTGGCAATTATGTCAGCAGGTGCATATGGGATGAGTATGAGTTCCAACTACAATTCACGCCCGCGCGTGGCGGAAATAATGGTGTCAGGCGACGTGGCCCAGGTAATTCGAGAACGGGAAACCGTGATGCAATTATTTTCCGGTGAAAAAATATTTGTGTAATTTCCTACTAAAAAAAGGAATAAAATAGCCGCAACAATTGGCAAAAACACTACAAAAAAACCTGCCGCACAAAAAGCAGTTCCCAAGAAGCCATCCCCCAAAGCAACTGCCGAGGGGAAAGGCATGCCGGACGTTTGATTCACCCCGCTCCAAATTTTAGAAAGGAAACAGTCATGCCACTACGTATTAATGATGACGCACCCAACTTTACCGCTCTCACCACCCAGGGCAAAATTAATTTTCACGATTGGATCGGCGATAGTTGGGCAATCATTTTTTCCCACCCCAAAGATTTCACCCCCGTCTGTACAACTGAACTCGGTTATGTGGCGAAATTAATCCCGGAGTTTACCAGGAGAAATTGCAAGGTGATCGGACTGAGCATAGACCCCATAGGCAACCATGCCGAATGGGCAAAGGACATTGAAGAGACGCAAGGCTATGCCGTTAATTTCCCGATGATAGGGGACACAGATCTGGCTGTGGCCAAACTGTATAACATGCTGCCTGCCGCCGAAACAGGCACGTCTGAAGGCCGGACAGCAGCGACCAATGCCACGGTGCGCTCGGTTTTTATCATTGGCCCGGATAAAAAAATCAAGTTGATGATGACCTACCCGATGACCACTGGGCGTAATTTTGATGAAATTTTACGCGTGCTGGATTCCATGCAGCTCACCTCCAAATACAAGGTTGCCACACCTGTTAACTGGAAGAATGGGGAAGATGTCATTATCGTCCCGTCCGTTTCAGATAGTGACGCCAAGGGCATGTTCCCGACAGGATGGACAGCACCCAAACCCTACCTGCGGATTACCAGGCAGCCACGTTAAGGCTATAAAAATCATTCCAGTTGATAGCGCGGGGCACGGCAAAATTTTAGCTGTATCCGCATAACCTCTGCCACATTGCTGCAAAGTTGACATTTGCAATTTATTAGGGGCTGAAGTAGATTAGCTTAGATGTTAAGCTAATCAGATGAAGATAACTCACTGTAAGTTATTAAGAAAGCAGCAGTTAAGATTGCTGGAATTTTTTGTACTGGAAGTAACGGCCCGATCAGCGGCAGATATACTGGGTA
>JBEBGP010000332.1:0-2313 GCA_040081045.1 Candidatus Nitrotoga sp. | reverse complement strand
ATTTAATCCCACATGGCCGCGACATCGGCTTTGCGGGATGGAATGTACGGAGCAAGGTGACGCTAAGGGTCGTTCCCTTGGCTAGTCTTGCGACAACGCAGACCGCCCGTAAAGCCATGTCCCGTATGGGTTGCATATCAAATTTCGCGCTCGCTGTGTTGCACCCCTCGTCAGGGAGAATGACCCCTGGCCTTCGGGATGCGCCCTGCGATCATCACAACTTGGTCTGCAACGCGGCCAGCGTGTGTTGTTTGGGCTGTGTCAACTTTGCACTCAATTTATTGAGTAGCAAATTGCCTGACTTTGTTATTAGGTTATTAGCCCATTACCCCCAAAGGGGGCAAGAACCTCTGCGAGGCAACCACGGCGTACCCCTGCGGGTACATGGAGGATTAAATCAGTGCTTCCTTAACAACACACTCCAATCAGCTTACTGTTACGCGTCCAAATTTCCGCTTCCCGACCTGCGCAACTACATTCACCCCCGCTTTTAATTGCAATGCTTTATCACTGATCCGCTCGCCATCCAGTTTGACCGCGCCTTGTTCGATCATGCGTAAAGCATCTGAAGTACTGCCGACCAAACCTGCCTGTTTTAACAATTGTGCGACTCCGATGATGCCGTTAGCCGAGCTCACCGTAATCAGCGGCATATCTTCCGGCAGCACGCCTTGTTTGAAGCGCGCTTCAAACTCCGTCAGTGCCGATTCTGCAGCGGCGCGATGATAAAAGCGGGTGACCATTTCCTGCGCCAGCAATACTTTTATATCGCGTGGGTTGCGTCCCTGCCCAATTTCTACGCGCCATTTGGCAATGGTCGCCAGGTTTTCTGCGGACAACAATTCCAAATATCGCCACATCAGTTCATCAGAAATGGACATGAGTTTGCCGAACATTTCCTGCGGGGCATCGATGATGCCAACATAATTGCCAAGCGATTTGGACATTTTATTTACACCGTCCAAACCGATCAAAAGCGGCATGGTGAGCACACATTGCGCGGGCTGGCCGTAATGTTTTTGCAGCTCGCGTCCCATCAACAGGTTGAATTTTTGATCGGTGCCACCCAATTCCATATCGGCTTTCAGCGCGACCGAATCATAGCCCTGCACCAGCGGGTAAATAAATTCGTGAATGGCAATGGGCTGATTATTTTTATATCGTTTGCCAAAATCATCGCGCTCTAACATGCGTGCCACGGTGTGCGTGGCAGCCAGCTTGATTAAGTCGGCAGCGTCAAATTTATCCATCCAGGTGGAATTAAAAACAATCTCTGTTTTTTCGGGATGCAATACTTTCATCACTTGCTCGCGATAGCTTTGTGCATTGATGAGTACCTGCTCGCGACTGAGCGGTGGGCGGGTGCTGTTTTTACCCGTGGGGTCGCCGATCATGCCGGTAAAATCGCCGATCAAAAACAGGACGTGATGCCCCAAATCCTGCAACTGCCGCATTTTATTCAGCAGCACAGTGTGCCCCAGATGCAGATCGGGTGCGGTTGGATCAAAGCCGGCCTTAATCCGTAGCGGGCGATTTAATGTCAGCTTTTGTGCAAGCTCGGTCTCTAGCAACAGCTCATCACATCCGCGCTTAATTATTTCAAGTGTCTCGTATCCAAGTGTATTGATGTTTGTCATTCGCTGCTCAATCTTCCAATAAAATTTTTATCCCTGCCCGTTATGCTGCACGGAATGGGATAATTCAAAGCACACTTTGCCCGTCATATTGTCCCGCATAACCAAATTGTAGCCCGCCTGCTCTGCCCAGCGTGCCGCTTGATAAAGTCCCACGCCAAAACCATCTTCCGACACAACCACCATACGCAATACTTGGTGTGCCAGCGGCTCCGGCAGACTGCTGCCATTGTCACACACGCTGAATAAAAACGGCTCTTCGCGCAGGCTGATACTTATCACTATTTCAGGTTCGCGCCGTCTTTTGTTGAAGGCATTGTTGATTAAATTATCAGCCACGCAATCAAATACAGCTTCCGGTATCAGCATCGTCGATGCGTCATGGTTTTGCGCCGCATCACTCTTTGCTGCACCATCGTATGCCCATATTAACGCCACATCTGGATATCGCGCCCGTAAATTTTTCCACCAGTCTACCAAAGGCAGCAAGGTTATATCCGCTTTCAATTCTGGAGATTGTAATTTTGCGATCACTGCCTCAATGCGTTGTGTCAAAACTGGCAGCTGGCGACGCAACAGTCGCACAGCCTCCGGCGCTTGATGTTGCGCGATGGAAATTAGTGCCAGTAACGACTGCAGCATGTTTTTCAGATCATGCGTCAGGCGCGAACCCGTTTCA
>JBEBGP010000286.1:0-9006 GCA_040081045.1 Candidatus Nitrotoga sp. | reverse complement strand
CATTGGCATGATTAACGCAGCCATCGACGATAAATCTGCCTACACAGGGGGTCATTGCGAGCGTGTTCCCGTACTCACTATGCTGTTGGCGGATGCAGCCAGCCGCACGGCAACCGGGCCGCTCAAAGATTTCGTTATGACGGATAAAGACCGTTACGAACTCAAAATTGCAGGCTTGTTGCATGACTGCGGCAAAGTTACGACCCCCGTTCATGTGGTAGATAAAGCTACCAAATTACATACCCTGTTTGATCGCATCAATTTAATCGATGAACGTTTTGAAATACTCAAACGTGATGCCGAAATCACTATGTTGCGTGAACTGCTTGAGGCGAAAGATGAGCTTACGCGCGCGCATATTCGGGAGGCCTTCGAGTTGCGCTGCCAGTGTTTGGATAATGATCGCAATTTCTTAAGGCACTGCAATAAAGGTTCTGAAAAAATGGCAGAAGCGGATCGGGAGCATGTGCGACAGATTGCCCAATATCGCTGGCGCAACCCGGTGGGGGAGGAGGTAAATTTTCTAACTGCGGATGAAGTGGAAAATCTAACCATACGCGCCGGCACACTCACTGCAGCGGAACGAAAAATTATTAACCATCATATTGAAGTTACCATCACTATGTTGGAATCACTACCGTGGCCCAAGCATTTAAAAAAGGCACCTGAATATGCGAGCGGGCACCATGAACGCATGGATGGCAAGGGCTATCCTAGGGGCTTAACGCGCGATCAAATGTCGGTTCAGGCCAGGGTCATGGGCATTGCCGATATTTTTGAAGCACTCACTGCCAAAGATCGCCCTTACAAAGAGGGTAAAACATTGACGGAGTCTTTGCACATTCTGGGGAAATTTAAATTAAACGGACATATCGATCCCGATTTGTTCGATATTTTCGTGCGCGAAAAAGTCTATCTGACCTACGCCCGACAATTTCTTGATCCGGCACAGATTGATGAAGTGGATGAGAGCAAGATCCCGGGGTATGTGCCGTGAAAAGCTACTACGCTCGGCATAACGGCGTTGTTCAATGGCTCAAAATACTCATTGACATCTAAGGAAGCGCTGATTAAGTCGGCGAGCGGGAAGAAGGGCAAGGCGCACGGCGCGCAGAAACCGCAATGTATGTGGTACACATGAGGATTTAGAGTACCGTGCTGACCATTCCGCATCCGGCTTGCCGGATAGCGGATTGCGTACCTTTGGTGGTGTCAACTTCTCAAGCTCGCCAGAGCTTAGAGAATTGCCTACCTTTGGTGCAACGTAGCAATTCACCCGCGTAGACACTTAATCAGCGTTTCCCTAAGTCAATTCCGCTTTTCTTGCCACCTCGCGCCTTGTTCTGCCATCGCTCGTGACGTTTTTCAATCTCTCCGGGTTCAATTCCCCGCCGCTTGTGGCGTAGTGTGTCTTGTAGGTTGGTGCTGAGGCCACAGACCGAAGCCCAACAGGGATGGCAGATGATGTTGGGCTCTACAAGCCTGTCCTGAGTTTACCAAAGGATTCAGCGCCAACCTACCAACAAATACCCCGTTGCTTGCGGCGCGATGATTTAATGCCCTGTTGGAAAATTATTTGCGTAGCCTTGTATCTTGGAAATTGACAAAAAACGTCAGCTTAGGTGTGAGAAATTGACAGTTTAAGCGGTTGCCAGATAGGATAAATATGGGCAACTTAAAATAAATTTAAACAAATACAGTCAATTATATTGTTATGTATGGCTGGCATGATCCCTGCTCATAGAGAGTCGCACGCATCGTGTGTCGTATCTAACTTTTAAAGGAGCATTGAAATGAAGACAATTCAAAGAGGTTTTACCCTGATCGAATTGATGATCGTGGTGGCCATTATCGGTATTCTGGCAGCGGTAGCGATTCCCTCCTACCAAGACTATATTACCAAAGCCAAGTTGTCCAAGGTGGCAGGGGTTGTTGCCCCATTGAAAACCGCGATTGCTTTGTATTATCAGGAGCAGGGTGGCTTTGTGTCAGTAGCAGGTGTTTCCGGAACAACGGGTGTGGGTTGGACCAGCCTGGGTATTACTATGCCGTCCCTCACGCCGGAGGTGGCTCGTATTGATATGGATGCGTGTACCGCACCTTGTGATGGCTCGCTCGCCAATGGGACGACATCTAACCTGATAAAAGTGGAAATGCGCGCAATTAAAGCCGGAACCATTGATGGTGGCGTTATTGTCATGGCTCCCAAGGTGACGGTAGGGGGTACCAACATGACTTGGCAGAATTTCTGTGTCACCCCTCCTACCGGTGCTATGGATCCGGCGGTATTCAAGTTCTTCCAAATCCCTGGAACAACTTGTGGAGCTGTAAACGTAATCTAATAGCATTAGGTTAACAAACAAACCCCTCTGCGGAGGGGTTTTTTATTGAGTGCTTTTGGGGAATAAAATGAATCACAGGACAAGCTTATTGCATTACTTTCGCCAGCGTGATCGCGGTTGGATGCTTTCCTTATTCGCTTGGGTGGGTATTGTTTACTTACCGTTTCTTGGCAATCCCTTCATTTTTGATGATGCAAATATTATTCGGGCTGATACCTTGGAGCATCTGGCGCATGGCGGTTTTCAGTTTGGGTCGCGTTGGCTATCTTATGCCAGTTTGGGTTGGACTTATGTCATATTTGGCGATACCCTGCCGCACTTTTATCATGCGGGTAACTTGTTGTTGCACACTGCAACGGTTATTACCTTGTTTTATTTCCTGCGGCAGATTATTTCGGCAGTCATCGTTGACACTAAAAATGAGTCGAAAATAATTGCGGGGGCATGGTTGGGGGCAGCAATTTTTGCCTTGCACCCGGTGGCAACCTATGCGGTGGGTTATATAGTTCAGCGCAGTATTGTAATGGCGACCCTGTTTGTGCTGTTGATGCAGCTGGCTTATTTGCGCGGCTTGTTGTCCGGTCAAAAGCGTTGGTTAGTGCTGGCTGTTCTGGCGTATTTCTTTGCGGGATTGTCCAAGGAGCATAGTTTGCTGGCACCGTTGTTGTTGGTCGCGCAAATGATACTGGTGCGCGGACAAATTCGTACAGGTAAATGGGCATTGTGGCTTACCTGGATGGCGCTTGCGATAGTTGGAACGCAAATTTTGTTGCTGGCGAAAGGTATTATTGGCGTTTCTTATGAAGTAATGGCCACTAATTTGTTCGCGCAGCAACGGGTGATTGAAAATATATCCATGTTGCACGTGTTGAGCGTGTTGACTCAGGCTGGGCTATTCTTTAAATATCTGGGATTATGGTTGTTGCCTAATCCAACCTGGATGTCGATTGATATGCGAGAGCCTTTTGTAACAAGCCTGAGCGCATGGCTGGGTTGGTTGGGGGCAGTTTCATTTCTCATATATGGTATGTTGGCTTCCTGGCTCTTGTTGCGACCAGGATGGATGGGTTTGATTGGCTTTGCATTGCTGTATCCATGGCTGCAATTTCCAGTTGAATTTTCCAGTGTACGTGTTCAAGAGCCCTTTGTTTTGTATCGCAGCTACCTATGGATGCCAGGCATGATGCTCCTGATCCCTGTTTTATTGATAAAATGGCCGCATAAAAAAATATTATTTGCGTTGGGTTTTGCAGGCTTACTATTGTTGCCCCTAGCGTGGAATCGGATGTGGGTGATGGGTGATAACTATCGGCTGTGGAATGATGCAGCCACACTGCTAAGTAGTGAGCATGTTGCAGGAGCAGACCGCATATTTTTTAATCGTGGGATAGCACCATCGCCGGATAAAAAACAGGGAGAGGCAATCGCTGATCTGGAGCGTTCAGTTAAATTAAGTCCGCATCTTGCGCCACTGCATTATGTATTGGGTGTGGAGTACTTTAATGCAATACGATACCAGGATGCGATGGTGCAATTTGATGAGACAATCAGGCTGGATCCCCAGAACGGCCATGCTTATTATGTCAAAGGCTTAATTTTAAAGCGTCAGCGCGACGATAAGCAGGCTATACAGCAGATGAAGAAAAGTTGTGAATTAAAAAACACCGCTGCTTGCATAATAGTGGGGATGTCAAATTCGGCTAATTCCAATTCGCGTTAAAAACGATAACTGTGTACCTGCAAGCACTAAAAGTACGCAATCCGCTATGGGTCAAGCCCATGCGGAATTGTCAGGAGTGCGCCGTGGTTGTAAGGGGCTGATAACAAAGTCAGGCAATTTGCTACTCAATAAATTGAGTGCAAAGTTGACACAGCCCCAACAACACACGCTGTTGGCTTCGTTTTCGGCTCCTGATGAAACTACTAGCCACTCAGCAACCAAAAGACGGTTGCAAAGTGGTTGGTTATAGCCGTACTAAAATGTACTGTTTTTGTCGCCTCATCCTTGCCGCCTTATTCTCCTTTTTAACGCGAATTGAATAAGTGACAGTTTGGTTTTTGTTCAGTGCTTGTGTATCGCCGCTGCAATCGCCTTCAGTCTTTTCAATTCACTCTCAATAGCAGATAGCTTGAAATGATCTTTTCCCGCGTTTTTTGCCAGTTCGAGTTGTTCAATCGCACCAAATAAATTACCCCGCAAAGTGTAGTGATAAGCCAGCGCGTGATGCTTTTCCTGCTGCTTGCCGAGTGCTGCGTAGGTGCGTGCCTGCAATTCATATAAATGCGCGTCATTCGGGTGCTTGAGGACTTGCAGTTCGAGTACGTTTAGCGCATCTTCGAAGCGTTGGTCCTGCAGTAACAATTCAACGTAGTCGTAGAATAATGCGCGATGCTGCGGAAAATTCTGGGTGGCGGTGCGGTAAAAATTGATTGTGGCAGGTTCGCGTTTATGGGCTTTGCTGATGGTGCCAGCCAAAGTGGCGATCATTGGGTTTTGTGCGGTGTATTTTTGTAATGGGGAAAATTCTTGCGCGGCTTGTTTAATTTGACCATTGTTCAGTAGCGCCATCGCCAGGCCATAACGCTGTGCGATTGGGTTGCCATGTTTTTGGTCACCCAATGCGTCATTAAAATAAGCGATGGCATCCCGATTATTTTTTTGCATCGCGCGTAATTTGGCGCGAACCAGATGAAAGTTCAGGCTATCAGCCAAAAAACGAAAAGGGATTTGTTGCACGCGGCTGGCAATGTCCGCGATCCGTTCACTGGTAACAGGGTGGGTGCGCAGGTAGGAGGGCACGTTGTTGTCGAATAAGGTGGTGGCTTTTTGCAGGCGCTCAAAAAATGCAGGCATGGCGCGGGGATCGAACCCCGCTTTTTGCAGGGTAATCAGGCCGAGCCGATCCGCTTCCATTTCGTGCGTGCGGGTAAAATTTAATTGTCTTTGGATAGACCCAGCCTGAGCGCCGATGATGGCGGTTTGCGCGGCATCAGGATTATTGCGTGCAGCCAGTATGGCGATGGCGATAGCAGCCATGGTGGTGATGGAATCAAACTTTTGCCCGGCCACCATACGCGCAATATGATGTTGGGTAACATGTGCAATTTCGTGGCTGAGGACAGAGGCCAGCTCAGATTCGCTCTGCGCGGTCAAAATCAGACCGGTGTTCACGCCGATAAAACCACCGGGAAGCGCAAAGGCGTTAATTGAATTGTTGTCCAGTGTGAAAAACTCGAATCCCTGCGACGGTTCATTGCTGTTGGCAACCAGCTGATAGCCAATGTTATTAAGATAGTCATTGACTTCGGCATCATCCAGAAAGCTTTTGTCCGCGCGAATTTCGAACATACTTTGCTCGCCAATTTGCTTTTCCTGTTGCGGAGTCAGGGATTCCTGCGATGCATCACCCAGATCAGGCAAGCCTTCCGCATGAGATGGCGAGTTAGAAGTTAGCGCAGCCAACCCACATAGTGCGATAAGCATATAAATTTTCATGTCACTATGATACCCCGATTCCCTCCGTTCGCACCCGTCGCATGATTGTTAACAGACTCTAATGGGTATTCAATTTAAACGCTGTATGATGGCTGGGATATGGGCGGGCAAGTTATAATGTTCGGGGATTTGTGATATTGAAGTTGCAATATTCATATCAGGGGATATGCGGTAATGGACAGAATTGGCAAGTATGAAATCCTGAGAGAGTTGGGGTGCGGTGCAACCAGCACCGTATATTTGGCCTTGGATACGTTTAATAATCAGCAGGTAGCACTGAAATTGTTTGATTTGCAGCGGCTTAATGACACCAGTATTTCCAAGGCATATCGCAAATTGCTGCTGACGGAAGCCTCTCTCGCAGGCAAGCTGTCTCACCCGCATATTGTAAAAGTGTTGGACGCAGTTATAGAGGATAAACTCAGCTATATCGTGATGGAATATGTTGATGGTAAAACATTGGATCGCAATGCTGAGGTGGACAATCTGCTCCCGTTAAGCACCGTTGCAGAAATTATTTACAAATGTTGCAAGGCGCTGGAATACGCGCATTCCAAGGGAGTCACGCACCGCGATATAAAACCTGAAAACATTTTATTGTGTGGTGATAGTGACATCAAGATTGCGGATTTTGGTGCAGCCATGCTGCTTGGCCAGCAAACCACGCAAGTCAGCGGGGTGGGTTCACCTGCTTACATGTCGCCCGAGCAAGTCAAGGATCTGCCACTCACGCATCAAACTGATATTTATTCACTGGGTGTGGTGATGTATAAATTGCTGACCGGGAAGTTGCCGTTTGATGCGCGCAATAAATACAGTTTAATTTATCAAATTATGAATATTGAACCGCCTGTTCCGAGCACATTTCGTCCGGAAATGCCGTCCGCAATGGACGTGATAGTCTTGCGGGCGATGAATAAAGATGCGGAGAAACGCTATCAAACCTGGGATGATTTTGCGCATGACTTGGTTAATTTATTCAGCGGAAATGTTGCTGACCAGACGCATATTTTTGATCGGGAAAAGTTTGACACATTGCGCAAGCTGCCTTTTTTTAAGAGCTTTAGCGATGTTGAATTATGGGAAATTTTGCGTATCAGTGTTTGGCAGAAATTTGAGAAAAATGAAGTCATTCTTAAGGATGAATCTGAAGGGAGCGATTTTTTTGTGATCGCACAAGGCATGGCCAAGGTTATGAAAAACGATAGAATGCTCAACCTTCTGAAGGTGGGCGACTGCTTTGGTGAAATGGCGCACCTGAACGATCAGGGTTTTCGTCGCACAACCGATGTTATAGCCAAAACTGATATTACTTTGATTGAATTTAAGCCGGCAATTCTGGATAGATCATCCATAGAGTGTCGCTTTAAATTAAGTGATGCTTTCCTGCGTGTATTGGTGAAAAGATTGGCCGTGGCCAACACGCGAGTTTCATATTTGTTGCAGGATAATGATGGATAATTCAATTGGCTTTTTTACCAATTTATGTGTTGTTAATGATTGGGAACCGGCAGATGAGCACATTTAAAAACATTAACGCGGTTGAGTTGAAAGCGCGTCTTGGTGAGAAGAATTTTCATCTGATTGATGTCCGTACAGATGCAGAAATTGCACGCGGGATTATCCCCTGCGCAGAAAAAATACCCTTGCATCTTTTGCCGACACACTTGGCGCAGATGGATAGCAATGCGCCCACGGTATTTTATTGTCAGATGGGAGGGCGCTCTGCACAGGCGGCAGCTTTTGCTGCCGCACAGGGTTTTGTCAATGCATATAATTTGCAGGGTGGCATAAGCGATTGGGTGCAATCCGGCTACGCTGTATCAAATGAATGATCTATTGTTTGACGCTGAACTGGATGCGCGTCAACTGAGTTGCCCGTTGCCAATACTCCGCACGAAAAAATCACTGGCGCAGATGACCGCCGGACAGGTGCTAAGTGTGAGCGCTACCGACAAAAAATCACCTGACGATTTTATTGCATTCTGCACTCAAACAGGCAATGAATTATTGTCCTTCACACAGCAGGGCGACGAATTTATTTTTTACCTGCGCCGCCGCGCGGATTCAATTTAGTTGGATTGATCCTGTAGTTGCTCCAGTATTGTCGGATTTTCCAGTGTGGACGTATCTTGCGTTATTGCATCGCCCCGCGCGATGGCACGCAATAAACGACGCATGATTTTCCCGGAGCGGGTTTTGGGGAGATTGTCACCAAACCGTATTTCCTCTGGCTTGGCAATCGGGCCTAATTCTTTGCTTACCCAATTACGCAGTGTTTCAACCATCTGTTTCCTGGTCGCTGCGTCTGGTGGCCGGGCTTTTTTTAATACCACAAAAGCGATGATCGCCTCGCCCTTGATGTCATGTGGTCTACCCACCACGGCTGCTTCTGCCACTTCGGGGTGGGAGGTCAGCGCGGATTCTATTTCCATGGTGCCGAGTCTGTGGCCGGATACTTTGAGCACGTCATCCATGCGCCCCATAATCCACAAATAGCCATCGGCATCACGGTGGACAGAATCTCCTGTCAAATATGCGCCATGCATCTCGTCGGGGAAATAGGTTTTTTTGTAGCGCGCTGGATCGCCCCAGATAGTACGGATTTGCGAGGGGAAGGGACGCTTGATAACCAGAAATCCGCCGCTTTGATCGGTCACTTCTTCGCCTGTTTCATTTACGATGCCAATCATGATACCGGGAAGCGGTAGTGTGCAAGAGCCGGGTTTGGTGGGAATTGCGCCGGGTAGCGGAGCCAGCATGTGGCTGCCTGTTTCTGTTTGCCACCAAGTGTCGACGATGGGGCAACGCGAGCGCCCCACTTCCTTGTGATACCACAGCCACGCTTGCGGGTTGATTGGTTCGCCCACGCTACCTAACAAACGCAAGCTGGACAGGTCATATTTTTTGGGCAAGTCCGCACCTGATTTGATGAGTGAGCGAATCGCCGTCGGCGCGGTGTAAAATGTGGTGACCTGATGATCTTGAATCATCTTCCAAAATCGTCCGGCATCCGGAAAGGTGGGTATGCCTTCAAATATCACCTGTGTCGCGCCCACCGCCAGCGGGCCGTAAGCAACGTAGCTATGGCCAGTGATCCAGCCCACATCTGCCGTACACCAGAAAATATCGGTTGCCTTGTAATCGAATACCCAGCGCATGGAAACG
>JBEBGP010000346.1:0-2324 GCA_040081045.1 Candidatus Nitrotoga sp. | reverse complement strand
CCCCCAAAGGGGGCAAGAACCTCTGCGAGGCAACCACGGCGTACCCCTGCGGGTACATGGAGGATTAAATCAGTGCTTCCTTAAGTGCTGCTCCTGTTGTTACCTGCCGCCCTTATCCTGCCTGGGGTCGGCAATTCGATCTCCCTTCCCCCTTGCTGGTGGGCAAGGTTCCCCCTAGTTACGTCGTGCTTTGAGCGCCAGTGCGCCGGATCTATAGCATAGTTGGCTTTATTTTAAAGAACTGAAGTTTTATGAATGCTACTTCGAAAAAAGTATCGAATAAATTGGAATTGGGGGGGGAAATTCCATGTTAATCGGCAGTTCACGAATCAGCTGTATGTTCTAGTATGCCCTCCATGTAGGTGAACGAGGAGGACAAGATGGTTAATAAATTGGATGATGCGCTGCGTTTTCAGCAAACCGCACTGAGCTTGCGTGCGGCACGACAGGAACTTCTGGCTTCCAACATCGCGAATGCAGACACACCGAATTATAAGGCAAGGGATATTGATTTTGCCAGTGCGTTGAAAAATGCTTTAGTGGGTACTTCTACCGTATTACCCGCCGTAAAAACCTCGGCCATGCATCTGGAAGGGAATGCCGGCGCATCAGTTTTGGGAGCACCGATGATGTATCGCAAGCCAGTCCAACCGAGTGCGGACGGCAATACGGTGGATATGGATGTGGAACGCGCGCAGTTTGCCGACAACGCATTGCGCTATGAGGCCAGCGTAATTTTTGTTAATGAAAAACTCAAGGGAATACTGGCCGCAATACAGGGGTAATAGTAACGGGCTACTTGCTTGCAACCCAAGTGGAAGTGCAATCAAACAGTGGAATTGTAATCAAACGATGAGCACAAGCATCTTGTTCACCCTACGGAGGGATTATGTCTTTATTTAATATCTTTAATGTGGCGGGTTCGGGTATGGCAGCGCAAGCGCAACGCCTGAATGTGGTAGCCAGCAATCTGGCGAATGCCGACAGCGTGACCAGTGCCAATGGCCAGCCGTATCGCGCCAAGCAAGTGGTATTTACCGCAGCACCGGTGGATAGCCGCGGTACACAGGGGGTAAAGGTGACGGCGGTGGTCGAAGATAATTCGCCTATGGAGATGCGCTATGACCCCAAGCATCCGATGGCTGATGCGCGGGGCTATGTCGCCATGCCCAATGTGAATATGGTGGACGAGATGGTCAATATGATCTCGGCTTCGCGTGCCTATCAGAACAATGTGGATGTGATGAATACCTCGAAAACAATGTTGCTCAAGACACTGACCATCGGGCAATAAGCGCAAGGGTTGCAAACGGCGGGCACAGGAATCCTGCCAACCTTATTCCAGTTTCCGATAAAAAGGAGAACAAGGCGACAAGGATGAGGCGACGAAGACAGTACATTGGAGTACGGCCAGGAGCCGAAGACGAAGGTAACACAGTGATCGTTTTTATCGGGAATTGGAATTACTGAAGAAAGGAACATCATGATAAACGCCACACCAGATACCGGTTCAACTGCATCTCTGTTTGCTTCATTGAACGCGGGTTCTGATTCAACCGCAAAAGCTTCGGCGGCTGACATGCAGAATCGCTTCTTGAAATTGCTGGTCACGCAAATGAAAAATCAGGATCCGCTCAACCCGATGGACAACGCACAGGTTACTTCGCAGATGGCGCAACTCAGCACGGTGACAGGGATCGACAAACTCAATGTCACCTTGCAGGCATTGAGTGACAGTATGTTACCCAATCAATCGCTGCAGGCGGCTGGCATGATTGGCCGGGGGGTGCTGGTGCCGGGAAATAATATAGAGATAATTAATGGCGCGGGTTTTGGCGGTGTTGATCTGTCGCAATCTGTCGATCAGGTCGACATTACCATCCAGGATTCGGCGGGCGTACCCGTGCGAAATATACGGTTAGGGGCACAGTCAGCCGGTCTGGTGAATTGGCAATGGGATGGGCGCAGTGATGCCGGCGTTAATGTGGTGGAGGGCAGCTACACCTTCTCGGTGAATGCGGCCCAGGCTGGCGCGAAGGTGGCTGTAACGGCATTGCAATACGGTGTGGTAAACAGTGTCATGCAGGGTAAACAAGGGGTTACATTGAGTGCAGGGCAGATGGATGGCATCGCGCTGTCACAAGTCCGGCAAATTTTTTAGCACAGGCGCCATAACTTATAGCGTGCGTTCCATGCACCATGGGGTACATCGCACAATTATCAGGGAGAAATCATGAGCTTTCAGCAAGGATTAAGCGGTTTGAATTCCGCGTCCAAACAACTGGACACGATCGGTAATAACGTGGCGAATGCCAGCACGGTGG
>JBEBGP010000086.1:0-9040 GCA_040081045.1 Candidatus Nitrotoga sp. | reverse complement strand
ATGAATCTTCATTTAACATTACGTAACATTTTCGTGATTCTGCTCTCCCTGTGCTTGCAGCCTATCGCCTTTGCGGCATCACCACCGGAGAGCAACGAAAGGCTCACCGAACAGAAAGTTTTAAGCTTTATGAAGACGCAAATAGATGCATACATACGAGGTGATGCAGCAGCCTTTGTAGCAACATTGGCTGACGATTACACGAGTACGTCTGAACGACAGGGAGGGAAATCTAGCAAGAGTACGCGAGGTGAAGTTGAGGCAAGCTTAGCGAAGAATCTACCCTTGTTTAGCGACATTCAAATCAACCATGAAGATAAAAAAATCAATATCTCCCAAGATGGTCTTAGCGCCTCAGTGTCGCGAAAGGAAATTCAAAAGCTGACGATGACCATGAAAAATGTCGGTGTCTTCAATGTCAATATGACCTCTTTGGGAACAAGTACATTTGAACTGCGGGGCGGAAAAATCGTCACCACGTCCGACATCTCTTCAACCCTAGAACAAAAGGTATCGCCAAAGGTGTGGAATGTTGCCGAAAGACCAACGGACTGCACCTACTTTCCAGAAGACACAAGAGTCGCCCAATACGATATTGGGCAGTACCACTCTAAATCAACGCTGGCTGGGCTTTTCGGTATGACCAATCCGGTATCGTTCTGCCGTCTGTATAAGGCGGATGCCAAAATAGTTTCAGCAGTAGTGCAAAGTATTGTTCCCACCCTGGGCAACCCGATTAGAGTCGTTGATGTTGCGAACGGGGTCTTTACGACTGACACGATGGAACGTAATGCCTTGCTGGCTAAATGGCAAGACAGTTATTCCATTACGGTGCAGGAAGCAAAGGGAGGAGATGCTGCGGTAAGGATATTGCGACCGTTGAGTGTATATCAATCATCAAGGAGGAGTTTCGAGCAGAACGAGTCGGATGGCTACAATGAACAGTGGATTTTAAGTCAAATTACTGAACGCCTCGCTTCCGGGAAATACGCGACTACACCGCCTTCCACCAGTGCCCAACCCGCAGCAACACCTGCCGCCGCTGCGGTGAATGTTGAGGATCAATTAAAGAAGCTGCAAGATATGCTTGATAAAAAAATTATCTCTGATCAAGAGTACAAAGCAATGCGAGCAAAGGCTTTGGGGTTGTAATAACGATTTGGCATCAAGATAACGTGAGCCGCTGGCTGACCTTCCCCAAGACTCCCAAAATGAATGCCCACGTGGAACGTTTTAACGGCAGCATTCAAAATGATCTCATGGCATATAACGAGGATTTGTTGTTTACAGACATTGATTTGTTTAACGACAAACTGCTTGATTACTTGGTGTGATTTAACACCGAGCGCCCTCATTATGGTCTTGGGTTATTATCACCCTATGCGTATTTGAGAATTAATCATCAGTGCCATATGTATTGGCGGAAGGCATTCTAACGATCCTTGACATTATATACGTAACTTGCGTATGATTTGCCCATGAAAGCCACCTTCATTGAATTGCCTCCTTTTGAACGGCATCGGCAGAGTTATCTGAACGACGAAAGTTTTCGTGAGTTTCAGCAGATGTTGATGAAGAACCCGGAAGCTGGCGATGTGATCGAAAGCACGGGTGGATTGCGCAAGGTACGCTTTGCTGATGAAAAACGAGGTAAAGGCAAGCGTGGCGGACTCCGAGTGATTTACTACTGGTGGTTGTCCGGCAAGCAATTCTGGCTGTACACCGTGTACAACAAAGACGAGATGGATGATCTGACTGCAGCACAACGCAAAACCCTGAAGGAACTGCTCAAGCAGGAACTGGACGCAAGGAGAGTCAAATGAAAAAACGTAACTTGTTTAGTGAACTGAAAGAGGGATTCACCGCACTTAAATCTGCACGCGAGGGCAAAATTACCTTGCGCCAGCATGTGGTGGAAAAGAAACCAGCGCCCACCATCACCCCGGAAGAGTTGCTCAGTCTGCGGGAGAAGCTGCATTTATCGCGAACTGTATTCGCCAGATACCTGCGCACTAACGAACGCACACTGGAAAATTGGGAACAAGGCCGAGCCAGCCCGAATGCCCAAGCTGCAATTTTGATCCGTATGGTGGAGCGTTACCCGGATACGGTCGAGCGTCTGTCTGTTATCTGATTGTCGGTTGATAAGCACAAAAGCGATGCTATTGTGCGGGGTCTTGTCACAGACTTGCGATGCAAGACTGCAGAGACTGTAGTAAAAAACGTACCACTTTCACGCTTTGCGAGTGTTTCTGTAGCTGTTTTGGACTGCTTTTGAGTGTGGCGAACACTGGTAAGGCATTGATAATTAAGAATACGCCCGTTAGCTTTCGATCTTCCGAAGCCAAGGGTCACAGGTTCGACTCCTGTCGGGCGCGCCAATCAGGTATAAAAGTGGGCACTTGATTACTCAAGTGGCCTATTTTTATTTAAGGTACAACTATGCCAACTTCATATAAGAAATTTCGCAGCATTACACTTTTTTTGTTCCCACTTTTTCTGAATGCCTGTAGTGGAGGCTCTAACAGTAGCCCCGCAACCAGTAGCCATGCGACTATGGCACTTGGCACATCGACTACAACTGGCAGCCTCACAACAGCGAGGGACTCTCATACATCTACGCTTTTGCCGAATGGTAAGGTGTTGGTGACGGGGGGCACAAGCACTGCTGCCCGTGCCAGCGCAGAGATATACGACCCAGCCACAGGCATGTGGGCTGCAACAGGTAGCTTTACGACATCAAGGGTGGGGCACACCGCCACCTTGCTAGCCAATGGTAAAGTGTTGGTAACAGGGGGCGTTAACCTCGCAAGTGTAGAGTTGTACGATCCGGCAACTGGTACGTGGTCTGAGACAGGCAGCCTCATAACAGCGAGGTCGTTTCATGAATCAACGCTTTTGCCGAATGGCAAGGTGTTGGTGACGGGGGGGAGTTGCTGTGGAGGCTTGCTCTTGAGATTGAGCGAACTGTACGATCCGGCGACTGGTGCGTGGATCGCAACTGGTAGTACCTTAGTGCAACGAGCTGGTCACCTCACCACGTTGTTGCCCAATGGAAAAGTGCTGATAGTGGGCGGGGAGTCTGCAAGTATTATTCTTTCCAGTGCCGAGTTGTATTGGTAGATTTATGCGAATCATTCCTGATTAAATAATTCCCTAAAGAGATAAACACAAAATGTGTAATCATGAGCAACCTACCAAGAAGGATCGTGAATCTTTCGTTCGTTGGCAAAGCAGAACGATAGAACAGTTCGGCTATACGTTGAACTTGATTCTTGGGCTGTCTGTAGCAGCTCTAGGTTATGGTCTGTCTCTTTTCTTAAATAAAGAGTTTAGAACCGAGTGGCAGAATTGCGTGCTTTTGCATTCTATGCTCTCCCTTCTTTTTTCTGTCTTTCTAGGTTTATGGTGTGTTGTAAACCGTTTACGGGATTTTCGAACTACCACTAAAATTGCTCTCAAGAGAGAAGATGGAGAGTCAGATTTGAATTTGCAGCCCCTGCGTACATTAGCTTGCACCCTTGGCAAGAGAACATGGCATTTGCTCTGGTGGCAAATTGCAACTTTTTTGGCTGGCATCTTGCTTCTTGCTCTTGCGGTAATAGGTTCAATTAAGAGTGCATAACGGCATAGTCAATGTTGACTATTTCACCGTCCATTGTGTGTCTAAAATAACATTTTATAATCAAATGGTTACTGCACTAAAGCGAATGGTCAGAGTATTGAAAGGGCGATTTTCCAGTGCCTAGTTTTATCTCCTCTGGCGCACCACATCAGAAAAAGGCCTATTTCTTAATGTGATAAGCCTTTTTTATTTGCACTCCGACAGGATAAATCTAGGTACTGCGCGATGCTTTATTTCATGGTATAACGAGATGCGTTATGCTGGCGCATGATTATCCGATTCGCATCAAAAGAAACTGAAAAAGTTTGGCGAGGTGTGGTGTCACGCAAATTGCCCCGAGACATTCAGCAAGTTGCTTTGCGCAAACTATTTATGCTCGACAAGGCGCAGTCGTTGAACGATTTGCGAATTCCACCAGCTAATCGGCTTGAGGCATTGAAGGATGACCGGAAAGGGCAGTACAGCATTCGTATCAACGATCAATGGCGTATCTGTTTTGTGTGGACGAATAGCGGCCCGGATGCAGTTGAGATAGTTGATTATCATTAAGGAGCGAGCATGAATAAATTGCAGAACATTCACCCAGGCGAAATTCTCCTTGAAGAATTTTTAATCCCGATGGGAATCAGTCAAACCAAATTAGCTAATGCTATTGGTGTGCCGCCACGCCGTATTAATGAGATTGTGCTGGGTAAGCGCGGCATTACTGCCGATACCGCTTTGCGTTTGGCAAAAGTCTTCGGTACTTCTGTGCAGTTATGGATGGGATTACAGGATGAATACGAATTGCGCGAGGCTCGCAGTTCGATCAAGGAGCAACTTGATCATGTGATGCCGCTTGCTGCTTAAGTGTTGTGTGTGTGAATTCTAAGGCAATTCAATGGCAAGCTTCCAGTGCCCAGATTTATCTCTTCGGGCGCGCCAGATAAACAAGGGGTTGGAGAAATCAACCCCTTTTGTTTTTGAAAGAATTGATGGATAAGCCATATCCACCTGATGACTAATCGCGGTGCAGTAATCTTATCGGCACGGTAAAAATTGAGAAGCATTCATAATGTTTCAGGCTCTGCTTTAAAAATAGGTGGTTTGCAGCAACCAGCCTACCCCCCCAGCGCGCTGAAGAAAATGACCAGATGCGCCCAAGTCCAGAACAGATAGCGCCGCGATAACTTTTCCGGTGTGAGATTGCTGATCAGAAATAACTTGCCGTCGCGCGGCTGGCAGATGATATTGATATTCGGCTGCGCTTGGGCCTCGCGCATCTTTTTAGCCACTTCACGTTTGGCGGCTTGGCGCGCCAGCGTCCATTCATTCATATCCAGCTCGCCATCGTTGTTGAGGTCGAAGCGCGCATGCAGCTCAGGCATGTCCCTTTTCCATTCGGCCAGTAAGGCGTTCAATTCGGCGCGGTTGTCGAACTCCAGGGCACAATTTTGTGTGCGAAATTGCCCGATCACGTAGAGTGGGTCACCCTTTATCAATTTCCACTCGGTGTAGCGATAATTTCCCTGATGCCATTGATCGTGGTGCCGGGTGATAATTTCCGCCTGCTCCGGGTCAATCACACATGCGCCAGTGTCGTCGCGCAACATAAATGAATCGCTGGTCTCGCCGCTATCCACGACTTCCCACTTATTTTTAGAATTGCTTTGCTCGATTTTGTAGCGATACCACAGGCAGGGGAGCAGGCTGAGTTTGCTGAGTAATGGAGGATCGCCTAACGGGTGGCCGCGCCCGATAAGCTCGACATAGCCTTGCGCGGCAGAAGCGACCTTCGAGGTCGGCGTGTCGCGTACCGCGCGCAGCCTGCTTAATGCGGACAGCCAGGCGAAGACGCTGATAACGGCTATTGCGGTGAGGCAATACAGCCAGCCCTTGCGCGATTCCATCTGGATGCCGGCAACAACCAGCAGCAACTGCGCACCCGAGGTGACCAGTTGCGCATAATTGCGGCGCAACGAGACCAGCATGATGGTTAGAGTCTGTTGACAATCATCCGGCGAGATGCGTTGCTCGCCCGATGGAGATGAATGCAAGGCGGAGGCCGCAGCCAATGGCCGCTCCCTTGGCAAGCCCGGCAACGCGGCAGGCGCTCCATCGGGCGGCAATCCTCCGGAAACGGGAAAATCAGGCGCATTGCGGCGTCGCTCGCTCCTTGTTTGGAATGACCAAACCGCGTTCCTCGCGCCTTGCACTGCATCCCGATTCCCCCTGTTCGCACTCGTCGCATGATTGTCAAGACTCTAACCAAACAGTTGCTTCATATTCACATCAGCCTTCTCCGCCGATGAAAATTCCAGCAGTGGTTTTTCTCCGAAGCTGAACAGCTTTGCAATGATGCTGGCGGGGAATACTTCGATCTGCACGTTGTTGATGTTTACCGCTTCGTTGTACAACTCGCGGCGGTCGGCAATGCCATTCTCCAGCGAGGTGATGCGGTGTTGCAACTGCATGAAGTTTTCGTTGGCCTTCAGCTCAGGATAGGCTTCCGCCACCGCAAAGATGCCGCCCAACCCGGCGCGCAACATGCCTTCCGCCTGACCCAGTGCGGTGATATCCTGGCGTTCACGCGCGGATTGCACTTGCGAACGCGCCTCGATGACTTTTTGCAGCGTGGCCTGTTCAAATTGCTTGTACTGCTGGCACACCTCAACCAGTTTTGGCAGCTCATCGTGTCGTTGCTTGAGCAGCACATCGATGTTCGCCCACGCCTTGGCGACAGCATGTTTGACGTTGACCAGATGGTTGTACAGGCTGATGCCGTAGATCAGCAGGACTGCGATGATACCGAGAATAATCAGGGTGCTCACGTTTGTTCCTCTTACTTGGGTAAAAATTAGGGGCTGAAGTTAGGGTAGCACTAAATATCAGCCTTCTCCATCAATAATTTCAGTTGTTGTTTTAATTTCAGTTGTTGTTTAAGGAAGCACTGATTTAATCCCACATGGCCGCGACATCGGCTTTACGGGATGGAATGCACGGAGCAAGGTGACACCAAGGGTCGTTCCCTTGGTTAGCCTTGCGACAATGCAGGCCGCCCGTAAAGCCATGTCCCGCCAAAATTTTGTTGAAAACTGAGGTTGCGACCAGCGTGTGTTGTTTGGGCTGTGTCAACTTTGCACTCAATTGTCAATTTATTGAGTAGCAAATTGCCTGACTTTGTTATTAGCCCATTACAACCACGGCGTACCCCTGCGGGTACATGGAGGATTAAATCAGTGCTTCCTTAAGGGTTCCGTAAATGATTTTGATTTGACCAGTGGGCTACACAGCCATAATGACCGTACCCGGGTTATATCATTAAATCTCGTCGGCTATATCCCCCTTAATAAAACATCTGTGGAAGCGGAGCAAAACCACCAGCAGGTTTTTTTGCCCATGATTTTTGCTGCACCTCATTGCAATAAAACAAAAATGATTTTAATCCGCCTGCTTGCGCAAAAACGATGGAATATCCAACGGCTCGATTCCCGATTGTTTCATCGCTTCGATGGCTTCGCGATGCCGACCATTCCGCATCACAGCGGGCATTTCCAGTTCTTTGTAATTAATTAAGGGCATTCCTTCGTCATGTGTGCCAGTGCGTTGTGCATAGACCAATTCTGGCTTGTTTTGTTTGGGTATAAGGGAAGAAGCAAGACCAGTGGCAACGATGGTCACACGCAATTCATCGCCCATCTCTTCATCAAAAACAGATCCCACAATTACGGTCGCGTCTTCCACCGCAAACTGCACGCTGTTGGTAATTTCTTTATATTCACGCATGGTCAGACTGCTGCTGGAGGTAATGTTGACCAGCACACCGCGCGCACCGGACAAATTCACATCTTCCAGCAAGGGGCTGGACATGGCACTTTCGGACGCACGCTTGGCGCGTTCCACGCCGGATGCGGTGGCCGATCCCATCATAGCCATGCCGTTCTCGGACATCAGGGTACACACGTCGGCAAAATCCACGTTGACCAAACCCGTGGCATTGATAACTTCTGCAATACCAGCCACAGCACCTTGCAGCACACTATTTGAAGAACGAAAGGCTTCCAGCAAAGTTGTGTCTTCACCCAGAACCGTCATCAACTTTTCGTTCGGCACGACAATCAGTGAATCCACATATTCCGACAGCACTTCAATACCGGACTGCGCTAGGCGCATCCGTTTACCTTCATGCGCAAACGGTTTAGTGACCACTGCCACAGTCAGGATATTCATCTCGCGCGCGATTTTTGCCACGATGGGTGCGGCACCCGTGCCCGTGCCGCCACCCATACCGGCCGTGATAAACAGCATGTCCGCGCCACTAATCATCTCGGCAATACGTTCGCGATCTTCTTCTGCCGCCGCGCGCCCCACATCTGGAATGGCGCCCGCACCCAACCCTTTGGTGATGTTTGAGCCGATCTGCAAACGCGTACCCGCCTTGTTGCGCTTGAGTGCCTGGGCATCGGTATTCACCACCACAAATTCCACACCCTGCACGCCCTGTTCAATCATGTGGTCCACCGCATTGCCACCGCAGCCGCCCACTCCCACTACTTTAATCACCGCATTCTGGTTGGGTATGTCTTCTATTTCAAACATTATTTCTCCTTCACGTAGATAAAAAATGAACCGCCAAAAAAACACACGCTGCAAAAATACTTAACAAGAATTGTGACCCTACCTTGCCGCGTCAAAAATCATTTATTAAATTAACGAACACCGTACTTCTTAAAGGCATCTCCAAAAATTCAAATTTCCAAGCCAGGCAAGGTGCGAACCAAAAATGTCGACGACGCATATGTTTTATATGTGAGAAGTAATTTTTTGCGAGCAACACAGCATGGCGACGAAAGTTGGATTTTTCGTGATGTCATTAAAATGTTTCCTGAAACCACGCCTTCATCCGCGCAAACACATCACTCACCGAACCGGACTGCATCCGCGTCGTTTTATTTGCCTGATACTGCTCCAAACCATACATCAGCAAACCCATGCCCGTGGAATAACGCGGTGATCGCACCACATCGACCAGGCCACCCGCATACTGCGGCAGACCCAATCTAACGGGCATGTGAAAAATTTCCTCGCCCAACTCCACCATACCTTGCATGGCACTGCTGCCACCCGTAATAACGATGCCGGAAGACAGCAAGTCTTCAAAGCCGCTGCGCCGCAATTCCGCCTGCACCAGAGAATACAGCTCCTCTATGCGCGGCTCGATTACCTCCGCCAAAGTTTGCCGCGATAACATGCGCGTGCTGCGTTCACCCACACCCGGCACTTCCACCGGATCATCGTCGGCCAACTGGCGCAACGCGCAACCATATTTTATTTTTATATCCTCGGCATCCTTGGTTGGCGTGCGTAACGCCATCGCAATGTCATTGGTAATCTGATCTCCCGCAATGGGAATCACCGCCGTGTGCCGGATGGCTC
>JBEBGP010000279.1:0-9040 GCA_040081045.1 Candidatus Nitrotoga sp. | reverse complement strand
GAATAAGGATGTCAGCAAGGGGAAGAATATATTTTTAAATGGTAATCCAGTGACTGGCTTATACGGCTGTGTGAATTGCCATGGGGAAGATGGCAAGGGAAGATCACCAGGCAATGAGGTGTTTCCAGTAATCGGTGGGCAACACAAAGAATACCTTGTTAAGCAGCTAACCGAATTTCGTAGTGCTGCGCGCTCCAAAGAAGACCCTAGGAAGCTCTTTCAAGAAGCTGGGTCAGCAATCGAGATGCGCATGAATGATCCGGCAGGCGTAATGAGAAATATTGCCGGAAGGTTATCTGATGAAGAGCTTGATGCTGTAGCAGATTATTTGTCGCAGTTGTAATATAACCGTTTTGTGGTTGGAAAAAAGGACAGGGGCGACCTGTCCTTTTTTCTTTGCTATTTTTATTTTTCGTCGCTATCTAGTCTTCTTAAGTGCCCGCTTTAACGGACGCAATTCTGTCAATAAATATAATGGATGGGAACGTTCTATTTAATGTTCTGCTGGTAAAATTACTCATGGCCGCACCTTGTCCATAACGTATGTTATCCCCTTTGAGGATTTTTGTTTTGGTTGTAGCAAGCCACACCGGACCGTTGTTACTGGTTACTTCAATAAAGGAGTACAAGTCGGTTTCAATTACCTCAAGCACTTTTCCAGCATTGGGCAGTGATTCTGCGCTGATGGGTGCCGGGGTTGAAGCGCTGTTTCCCAGCATATGACTGGCGGGTGGTACTGTATGGGGTGAAGCACCGGGAGGGGTGCTCAAAGGTGCATCTGGTGCAGCCCAAGTTGGACTTGCGACAGTTGCAAGTATCAATGCAATAAAAATAGGTTTCATATTTTGGGGAGCCTTTATGGATTAAAAAGTACAAAATTGAGGTAATCAACGAACACGAACGGTTGCTTTGCTCATCGCCATCATATAGAAAAAAACACTCGCTGGCAAAACCCCCAATGTCTCAACGGATGAGACGTTTTGACAAGTATAAAGTTCACAAGATTTGCCACGTCCTGCAAGCTATAGGATCCTGCGCAGCATCTTCAAAGACACCTTCCAACAGGCTTGTCTGCCAAGTTGTTAAGGGAAATTTTGTTTGTGCGATTTTTATTATAGCAAGGTTTATTTTTTCTTCCTCATTGTAGTGGGGTAACTCTGGGTCGTATTGCTATGCAAAGATTGTTGTTATGCAGGTGTTGACTGAGATCGAGGGGCGTTTGCAGCGTCCCATTTGTTGGTACCCATGCGATCGGGGGAATACGTGCTTGTTTCGAGTCGTTGTGTATTCAAGTTTTTGAGAGGAATTGTTTGGGATTTGAGAGCTTTCATTTTCTCCCGCCTTGAGTGAACAGCCCGTTGAGAGGCTACAATAAATTGCTCCAATATGCTATGACCATTGCGTTAGTTTCTGATATGCGCTTTTTCTACAGTTGCCCTAAGTAGGGTGGTGCGGCATAATCGGCGACTTTGAAATTGTAATTATCCGGCTCACTCGAAAAACTTCACAGGAATCATTCAGGAGATCAGTAAAAATGGCAGCGGCACGCAAGGTATTCCCCCCTAAATTCAACGATATAACTGGCGCAATTCGCGCGCTGGCAATGGATGCAGTGCAAAAGGCTAATTCCGGTCACCCCGGTGCGCCCATGGGTATGGCAGAAATTGCCGATGTGCTGTGGAATCGCCATTTGCGCCATAATCCAGCAAATCCCAAGTGGGCTGATCGCGACCGTTTTGTGCTGTCGAACGGTCATGGTTCGATGCTTATTTATGCGCTGCTGCATTTGTCTGGCTACAACCTGCCTATAGATGAATTAAAACGCTTCCGTCAGCTACATTCGCAGACTCCGGGGCATCCCGAATATGGCTATACCGCAGGTGTGGAAACTACAACCGGTCCGCTCGGCCAAGGTATCACCAACGCCGTGGGCATGGCGATGGCAGAAAAGTTATTGGCAAATGAATTTAATCGCCCCGGTCACGAAATTGTTAACCACTATACCTATGTTTTCCTGGGCGACGGCTGCCTGATGGAAGGCATTTCGCACGAAGCGTGCGCGCTGGCGGGCACTTGGGGTTTGGGCAAGCTGATTGCTTTTTGGGATGACAACAATATTTCTATTGACGGCCATGTCGAAGGCTGGTTTACCGATGACACCGCCAGGCGCTTTGAGTCTTATGGCTGGCATGTCATTTCAGTTAACGGACATGATCCGGTGGCAATTGACGCGGCGATTGTTGCAGGCAAGAAAGTTACCGACCAGCCCACCCTGATTTGCTGCAAAACAATTATCGGCATGGGTGCGCCCAACAAGGCCGATACGCATGAAGTGCATGGCGCGGCATTGGGCGACGCGGAAATTGCAGCCACCCGCACCAACATAAGCTGGAAATATCCGCCGTTTGAAATTCCCGCACATGTGTATGAGGCTTGGGATGCACGACCCAAAGGCGAAGGCTCGGAAAAATTATGGAACAACAAATTCGCCGAATATCGCGCCGCATTTCCAGAAGAGGCGGCTGAATTCGAGCGCCGTATGCGCGGTGATTTACCCGCCAACTGGGCACAATTTGCCGCTGATATTATCGCCAAGATCAACGAAAAAGCGGAAACCATTGCTACGCGCAAAGCATCGCAAAATGCCATCAACGCATTAGCACCCGCTTTACCAGAATTTCTCGGCGGCTCGGCTGATTTAACCGGCTCTAACTTTACCGATTGGGCGGGTTGTAAAAAAGTTCATGGTAAAAAGCCCGGCAACTACATCAGCTATGGCGTGCGTGAATTCGGTATGTCGGCGATTATGAATGGCATGGCTTTGCATGGCGGTCTGTTGCCTTTCGGCGGCACATTTTTGATGTTCTCGGAATATGCACGCAATGCCTTGCGTATGGCGGCTCTCATGAAACAGCGTGTGATTTTTGTGTACACGCATGACTCCATCGGTTTGGGCGAAGATGGTCCAACACATCAACCAGTTGAGCAGACCGCGACCTTGCGCTACATTCCCAACATGGACGTATGGCGTACCTGCGATACCGTGGAATCAATGGTATCTTGGGTGTGTGCCGTTGAGCGTAAGACTGGCCCCAGCAGCCTTGTATTTAGCCGCCAGAATCTGGCATTCCAAAAACGTGACAGTGCGCAAATTGCCAATATTCGCAAGGGCGGCTATGTGTTGTCGGAAGCCGCATCTGTTGCATCCGGAGGCAAACCGCAAGCGATCATTATCGCCACTGGTTCTGAGGTAGTCCTAGCCATGCAAGCGCAGAAAGCGTTGGCGGATGAAGGTATCCATGTACGGGTCGTGTCTATGCCCTGCACCAATGTATTTGATCGCCAGGATCAGTCATACAAAGATAGTGTGTTGCCTAAAGGCAGCAAGCGCGTGGCAGTCGAAGCGGGTATCACGGGTTTTTGGTATAAATACGTGGGGCTTGAAGGCGCGATAGTGGGTATGGATACCTTCGGTGAGTCCGCCCCGGCAGGCGATTTATTTAAACACTTTGGTTTCACAATAGATAATGTGGTTAAAACCACCAAGAGCATATTGTAAATAGCTCGCAGCCAGGCATTTGCACATGAGCTAACGTATATTTTTCTTTGGGGTTTAATCCTATTTTTTTAAAACATCTAATTTCTTTCAAACATCCTGGGGAGTAAGTCATGACAATTAAAGTTGGTATCAATGGGTTTGGCCGTATTGGCCGCATGGTATTTCGTGCGGCTATCAAAGATTTTCCTGAGATTGAAATCGTGGCGATCAATGACTTGCTAGAGCCCGATTACCTGGCTTACATGCTCAAGTACGATTCCGTGCATGGCCGCTTTAAGGGCTCGGTGGCGGTTGAGGGCAACACGTTGGTGGTGAACGGCAAAAAAATTCGCCTGACTGCTGTTAAAGATCCATCACAGCTGAAATGGAACGAGGCGGGCGCAGACATTGTGATCGAATGTACAGGCTTTTTCCTGACCAAGGAAACCTGCCAGGCGCACATTGCGGCGGGTGCGAAGAAAGTAGTGCAATCTGCGCCATGTAAAGATGACACACCGATGTTTGTATATGGTGTTAATCATGGTACTTATAAAGGCGAGAATATTATTTCTGCAGCATCCTGTACTACCAATTGTCTGGCGCCGGTGGCCAAAGTATTAAATGACACCTGGGGCATCAAGCGTGGTTTGATGACTACAGTACATGCGGCAACGGCCACACAAAAAACCGTAGACGGTCCCTCTGCCAAAGATTGGCGCGGTGGGCGCGGTATTTTGGAAAACATCATTCCTTCTTCGACTGGTGCGGCCAAAGCGGTAGGGGTGGTGATTCCTGAACTGAATAAAAAACTGACCGGCATGGCTTTTCGCGTACCCACTTCGGATGTGTCCGTGGTTGACTTGACCGTAGAACTAAACAAGCCCGCTACATACGACGATATTTGCGCTGCCATGAAAGCAGCCTCGGAAGGAGCAATGAAAGGTGTCTTGAGCTACACCTCGGATGATGTGGTTTCTACCGACTTTCGTGGTCACACCAGCCCGTCCATTTTTGACTCCAAGGCCGGCATCGCGCTTGACCCCACCTTCGTCAAAGTGGTGTCGTGGTACGACAACGAATATGGCTATACCTGCAACCTGATGCGCCTGGTGCGGCATATTGCCAAATAAGCATTACTAACAGCCCAATATTCCAGAGGTGGCGGTTTTTCAATGTTCCGAGATTGACAAGCTAAGCTCGGGACAAAACGAAATTGCTATTTCTTGATGCTTAACAGGAGAATAAATTGTCTGTAATAAAACTGACCGACTTGAGCCTTAAGGGCAAGCGTGTTTTGATTCGTGAAGATTTAAACGTACCGCAGGCAGATGATGGCAGCGTGACCGACGATACGCGCATACGCGCTTCGCTCCCAACTATTCAACATGCCATGCGGGCGGGCGCAAAAGTGATGTTGATGTCGCATCTGGGTCGCCCTGAAGAAGGTGTATATTCCGAGGCGGACTCATTAAAGCCTGTTGCTAAGTGTTTATCCAAGTTGTTGGGGTGCGAAGTGCGCGTTATCAAGGATTGGCTGGACGGCAACTTTACCGTTGCGGATGGTGAAGCCGTGTTGTTCGAGAACGTGCGTTTCAACAAAGGCGAAGGCAAAAACAACGATGAGCTCAGTCAAAAAATGGCCAAGCTGTGCGATATTTTTGCAATGGATGCTTTTGGCACCGCACATCGCGCGCAGGCTTCCACACACGGTGTGGCAAAATATGCTGTCGTTGCCTGCGCTGGCCCGTTGCTGGCAGCAGAGTTGGAGGCACTGGGTAAGGCTTTGACAAACCCGGCATCACCGGTAGTTGCCATTGTTGGCGGCTCTAAAGTTTCAACCAAATTAACCGTGCTGGAGTCGCTGTCGCATATCGTTGATCAACTCATCGTCGGTGGTGGTATTGCCAACACCTTCATCAAGGCAGCGGGTTATAACGTCGGCAAATCTTTGTATGAAGCTGATCTGGTGCCAGAAGCGCGGCGTTTGATGGCAGCTGCAAAGTCTCAGGGACGTGAAATTCCCGTACCAACCGACGTGGTAGTGGGCAAAAAATTTGATTCCAAAGAACCTGCCATTATTAAAAAAGTGAGCGATGTGGCTGATGATGACATGATTTTTGACATCGGTCCCGAGACTGCAAAAACCTACGCCAGCTACATGAAAAAAGCCGGTACGATTGTGTGGAATGGTCCCCTGGGCGTGTTTGAGTTTGACCAGTTTGGGCATGGTACGCGCACCGTTGGCTTGGCCATTGCCGACAGTTCGGCGTTTTCGGTGGCAGGTGGTGGCGATACATTAGCGGCGATTGCCAAATATAATATCAATGATCGCGTCAGTTATATTTCCACTGGCGGCGGCGCGTTTCTTGAATTTCTCGAAGGCAAAAAATTACCTGCTGTAGAAATTCTGGAACAACGCGCGGCAAAATAAAGTATCAAAGTAATACAACAGAACACGAAGCTGGAAAAATAAAAACTGGAGATGTATGTTACGCAGAACCAAGATAGTCGCTACACTGGGTCCGGCCTCGGATACTCAAGCCGTGCTGGAAGAATTAATTTCGGCCGGAGTCGATGTGGTACGCATGAATTTTTCACATGGTAGCGCGCAAGATCATATTGATCGTGCCGAAAGAGTACGCGCGGCGGCGCTGGCTTGCGGTCGCAGCGTTGGCATATTAGCCGATCTGCAAGGCCCCAAGATTCGTATTGGCCGATTTGAAAAAAATAAAATTACCTTGAATAAGGGTGATATTTTTACGCTTGATGCTGCACGTACAAAATTGGGCGATCAGAACGGCGTGGGTCTGGATTACAAAGAGTTACCCAATGATGTCAGCAAAGGCACGGTGCTTTTGTTGAATGATGGAATGTTGGAATTTAATGTGACCGAGGTGGAAGGTGCAAAAATTATTTGTACCGTGGTGCGGGGCGGCGAGCTATCCAACAACAAAGGCATCAACCGCAAGGGTGGAGGATTAACTGCCCCAGCCTTGACGGACAAAGACAAGGAAGATATTAAGACAGCGGCTCTTATTAGGGCCGATTATTTGGCAGTTTCCTTTCCACGCTCTGCAGATGATATGAAATTGGCGCGTCAGCTCATGATGGCAGCGGGTGGAGCCAGTCTGCTTATGGCAAAAATTGAACGCGCTGAGGCGATTCCGGTGTTGGCCGAAATTATGGACGCTTCCGATGCCATTATGGTAGCGCGCGGTGATTTGTCAGTGGAAGTGGGAGATGCTGCAGTGCCCGGATTGCAGAAACGCATGATCCGCATGGCGCGCTCTAAAAATAAATTGGTGATTACCGCGACACAAATGATGGAATCGATGATTACCAATCCGATTCCTACCCGCGCCGAAGTATCGGATGTCGCCAATGCCGTGCTGGATGGGACAGATGCGGTTATGTTATCAGCAGAAACAGCGGTCGGCGATTTTCCCGTGGAAACCATACAAGCTATGGTGCGTATCTGCACCAAGGCCGAATCCGAGTTGGAAGCCAACTCGGCGGACCAGCGTTTGATTCAACCAAAATTTACGCGCATCGATCAGACACTGGCCATGTCTGCGCTATACGCGGCCTCACACTTCAAAGTTAAGGCTATCGTGACTTTAACGCAGTCTGGCTCAACCACGTTGTGGATGTCCCGCGTCAATGTGGGGGTACCCATTTTTGCCATGACTCCAATGGAGAGTACCTTGCGTAAAGTGACACTGTTCAGCGGCGTACACCCGATTGCATTCAGCATCAATTCGCAGTTTCCATCCGTAGTATTGCATGCGGCAGAGGATGAGCTCGTGCGCTTGGGGCAGGTTAGCAAAGGTGACCTGATGGTGATGACTATTGGCGAGGCGGTGGGCAAGACAGGCCACACCAATACCATGAAAATCGTGCGGGTGGGCGATCAGTACGCAAATTGAAGGGTTGAAATGCAACTGGGTTTCCCCGTACACTGCGCGGTATAAATTTTATTCGACACCGCCCTGCGCGGATATTCCACTTTTGACTTTATTTAAATTTTAATCTTAGGAGAAGAAAATGGCTCTTGTATCAATGCGTCAACTGCTGGATCATGCGGCAGAAAATAGCTACGGCCTTCCCGCATTTAACGTAAACAACCTGGAGCAGGTTAAAGCGATTATGGAAGCCGCCGATGAATGTAACAGCCCGGTGATTATGCAAGGCTCTGCGGGTGCGCGTAAATATGCGGGGGAAGCATTTCTGCGTCACCTCATTGCTGCTGCGGTGGAGGCTTACCCGCATATCCCCGTTGTGATGCATCAGGATCATGGCGCATCGCCAGCGGTGTGTGTAAACGCTATTCGCAGCGGATTTTCCAGCGTGATGATGGACGGTTCATTGCTGGAAGATGCCAAAACACCTTCCTCCTATGATTACAATGTCGATGTAACACGTAAAGTGGTAGACATTGCACACTCGGTAGGCGTGTCAGTTGAGGGAGAATTGGGTTGTTTGGGTTCATTGGAAAGCGGTATGGGCGAGCAGGAAGACGGCCAGGGCGCAGAAGGTAAGCTTGATCATTCACAGTTGTTGACCGACCCTGAAGAAGCGGCAGATTTTGTTAAAAAGACTGGCGTAGATGCCCTGGCCATTGCTATCGGCACCTCGCACGGCGCATATAAATTTACCCGTCCGCCCACAGGCGATATATTGGCAATAGATCGCATCAAGGCGATCCATGCGCGTATTCCCAACACTCATCTGGTAATGCACGGTTCTTCCAGTGTGCCTCAGGAATGGCTTAAAATTATCGACCAATACGGTGGCGATATGGGCGAAACTTACGGCGTACCCGTTTCGGAAATCGTCGAAGGCATTAAATATGGCGTGCGTAAAGTTAACATTGATACCGATTTGCGAATGGCCTCTACAGGGGCGATCCGCCGCCATCTGGCCAAAGATCCAAAGAACTTTGACCCGCGCAAATTTCTGGCTGAATCTACTAAAGCCATGAAAGAAATTTGCAAAGCACGCTATGAAGCATTCGGTAGCGCTGGTCAAGCGGCAAAAGTTAAAGCGCTTTCGTTAGACATGATGGCCGGCAAATATGCCAAAGGCGACTTGAAAGCAATCATCAAGTAACCTTGGCAATATCACATTAAAAGGCGGCTATATGCCGCCTTTTTTATGCTTGCGCTAGAGTCTGTTGACAATCATGCGACGTGTGCGAACGGGGGGATCGGGATGCAGTGCAAAGCGCGAGAGACGCGGTTTGATCATTCCAAACAAGGAGCGAACTACGCGGCAGGTACTCCATCGGGCGCGCAACGCATCTCGCCGGATAATTGTCAACAGACTCTAAACATTGCGCCAGCCTTTGCATAGAGTACGCACGTAAAAACCTGTAAAATGTAGCGCTTAAATAATAATTTTAGGAGCCCCTCATGACCAAGAATCTGGTGCAATTTCTGATTGAAGAACAAAGACGTAATCCGACTGGTGATGACTTAACCCTGTCTCTTATACACATCTGAC